>JABLXG010000003.1 GCA_013178165.1 Anaerolineae bacterium | reverse complement strand
CATCGTTCGCAGGTACTTGCGTCGTTCATCAATGGTCATCTGTTCGTCGCTGGACATGGTTCCCTCGGTAACATTATCTTTTGAGTGAACCATACCCCCTCGGTAACATTTTGCGTGAAAGAATACGCCTGCTTGTCCGGCTTTCTGGATAGCAGTACAATGCCGTTAGGGATCATCATGGCTGTAACGGGCGCCGGGCGCGCCTGCGGCTCAAGCGTGGGAGATAGCCAAAACGCATGACCAACGAACTGGTTGAACTCCTTAAAGGCGTCGAACTCTTCGCCGGATTGACCCAGGAACAACTGGAACGCCTGGCCCGCATCAGCCGGCTGGTCGAGGTCCATGATGGCGAGACTATCTTTTCCCAGGGCGAAGCCGGCCACACGCTCTACATCATTCGCGAAGGGCAGGTGGAGGTGATCCTGGAGGATCCGCAGGCGGGCGGCCAGACTGCGGTCTACCTGGGCCGGGGCCAGATTTTTGGCGAAATGGCCCTGATCGATTATGGCGAGCGCTCCGCGACCATCCGCTGTGCCAGCAGGAAAGCGGTGCTGGTGGTCATCGAGCGGGAAGCATTCGAACGGCTGTGCGCGGAGAATACCGCGATCGGCTACGTGGTCATGCGTAACATGGCCAGCGATCTCTCGTTCAAGCTCCGCCACCGCAACCTGGAAGCCTGATCCGTTCAAGGTCGCCAGTACGCAGGGCCTGAGAACTCTGACGAAAGGAGGGCGCGCCCTCCCCTGATGTCGCTTCTGACACACCGGGCGCCAGTAAGATCATGATTTATAAAGTCAGTTATGTGGTCATAGGCGGCAAGCATCCCGGCGGCATCATGAACCACATCGAGCCGCCCAAAGTGGGCGACCGTGTGGAGATCGGCAAGATGACCTTCGAAATTATCGAAGTGCAGGAGATCATGCCTCCGCGCGGCGACTTCCAGTTCCTGCACGCGACGGTGCGCCCGATCGAGCCTGCTGCCTAAGGGGGCACCGCCGCTATCCCGCATGAAAACCGCCGGGGATGCTCACCCGGCGGTTGGTTTTAGAAGGTCGGCGCTCCTTCAGACTTCGTAGATGGCAAAATCCTCGGCCAGTTCTACCGGGCCGTTAAAGGCCCGCCGCGCCTCCGCCACCAGATGATCGGTTGAGACGGAACCGTGCCGCCCGAAGACTTCGTAATGGATCAGCACCAGGCGCTTGGCCCCGGCCTCGGCGGCGATCTCGCCGGCCTGTTCCGCGCTGGAATGACCGATGCCGTCCGCGCCGGCTGCTTCGTGGATGAGCAGGTCGGCGTTGCGGGCCAGGTCGAGCAGGCTGCGGGTGGGGGCGGTATCGCAGCTATAGGCCACCACAAAGCCGTTGCGCTTATCCTCGATGCGCACGCCGATGGTCGGCACGTAATGGCGCACCGGCCAGGAGGTGATGCGGAAGTCGTTGTTTTCCAGCAGGAGCTGGTTATCCCGCTGGAGTACTTTGTGGAAAGCCACCGGGAAGAAATCCGGCCATTCATCCCAGGTGAACATCAGCATCATGTCCTCAACGCGGTTGAGGCAGTGATGTAGCCCGTACACGCGCAGCGCCCGCTGCCGCCCCAGAAACCACATGTTGTTGAGCAGGATGGGCACGCCCAGCACGTGATCCGGGTGGAAGTGTGTCAGGATCATATCGGTCAGGGCTTCGTAGTCGATGCCGACCTTGCGCAGGCGGGCGATGGGGTTGGAGCCGCAATCGATGAGGACAACGCTCTCCTGGCCTTCCAGGACCATGTGAGTGTTGTCGTGCGTCATGTCCGGCACGATCGCTGCCGAACCCAGGATGATGAGTCGCGCCATGCTGACCTCGCCGGGTAACGGATGAGTTGCGCCCCACAATAGCCCAGAATCGCCCGGCGCGCAATTGCGGCTCCCCACAGCCCGGCTCAGTCATCGGAGGCGCTATAGAAAACGGCGGCGGGAACGCCTTCCGCCGCCGCAACGATCAAATCCGGGAGCAGTATGCTGCGCCACCCCTACCCGGTCACCTCTTCCGCTGCCGCCTGTCCTTCGCCTTTTGCCTGCTTCTTCGGTTGCCGTTTCTTTGTGGTCTGCTGCCTGGGCGCAGCATGCTGCGCCCCTGCCCGGCCACCTGGCCCCCCGGCCTCCTTTATAGCAGCCTCCTGGCTTCTGCTCTCCGTGGCCGCGGCCATGATTGTCTGGATGCGCCCGACCATCTCCGCCGGGTTAGGGTGCAGCCCTTCCAGCAGGAGGGCGTTCTCAAAAAGCTGCTCGATCACCGCCGGGATCAGAGCGTCCAGCGGGTTAGCCTGCAACGCCTGCGCCAGATTCCGGATCAGGGGATGGCGGCGGTTGATCTCCATGACCCGCTTGCCCGCCTGGAAGTTCTCGTCCACATAGCGCCGGACGCGATCCAGGTTGCTCACGCCGGGCACATCGTCAGGGACTACCAGCCGGACCGGGCTTTCGGTCAGTCGCGCAGCCTCCCGCACGACGATCACCCGCTCCGCCAGGACTTCATTGAAGCGTTTAAGCAGCGGGTCAAACAGCGCGTCGGTCAGCATCTCGCCGGTCGATTCCGGCGCAGCGGGCATGTCCACATGCGCGTCGGCAATGCTCTGGAAGGCATGTCCCTCATAGTCGCGCAGGGCCATCATCATGAAGGAGTCGATTGGCTCGGTTAGGTAGAGCACCTCAATGTCGGACGCCCTGAACGGATCCAGGTGCGGGCTGCGCGTGATCGAGGCCAGGTCTTCCCCGAACAGGTAGTAGATCTTGTCCTGTCCTTTGGCCATGCGGGCCACATATTCGGCCAATGAGACCCAGTCCTGCGGCCCGGTGCGGGATGAATGGAAACGCAGCAGCTTGAGCAGGTACTGATGATCCCCTGGAGAGGTGGCTACACCTTCCTTGAGGAAGGGGCCGAATTGCTCCCACAGTGTCCGGTAGCGATCCGGCTCGTTGACGGCCATTTCCTCCAGATGGCGCAGCAACCGACGCACCAGGTTGCTGCTGACTTTACGCATAAACGCATTAGACTGCACGCTTTCCCGCGAGACATTAAGCGGCAGATCTTCCGAATCGACCACGCCTTCTACAAAGCGCAGGTATTCCGGCAGCAGGTCAGGCGTGCGCTCCTGGATCAGGATCTTGCGGCTGTAGAGCCGCAAACCGTGATCGCGGGGGGCAAACGGCCCGCGATCTCGCCGGGCGGGAACATAGAGGATGGCATGCAGGTCCAGCGGGGCCTCGCTGCTGATATGGACATAGGTCAGCGGGTCATTGGTATCCAGGGTAATCTGGCGGTAGAAACTACGGTAGGCTTCCGCCTCGACACGCTGAGGAGACTGCCGCCATAGGGCGGTCTGCTGGTTGGCGGGGCGCGGCGCTTCCCCTTCCGCTGGCTGGCCGACATAAATCGGGAAGGCAATGAAATCGCTGTGACGCTTGATGATCTGCCGCAGCCGCCATTCATCGGCGAACTCGGTAGCGTCTTCTTTGAGTGTGATCGTAATGGCTGTGCCCCGGTGGGGCATCTGCTCCGGTCGTAATTCCTCCACCATGAAGCTGGGCGAGCCATCGCAGGTCCAGCGTGCAGGCAGCGCCGACGGCAGGTACGAGCGTGAGGTTACCTCCACCCTGGAAGCCACCATGAATACGCTGTAGAAGCCCACTCCGAACTGCCCGATGATGTTGGTCGCGGCGTCGCCCTTCTCCTTGAGCGCCTGCAGGAAAGCCGACGCCCCGGACTGGGCAATCGTACCCAGGTTGGTGATCAACTCGTCGCGGGTCATGCCCACGCCGGTATCGCGGACGGTGATCGTGTTAGCCTCTTTGTTGACCGTGATGTATACGGCCAATTCCGCTTCCGGCTCGTAGACGGCTTCCGCGGTATGCATTTCAAACTGCAGGCGGTGCAGCGCATCCGAGGCGTTGGACAGCAGTTCCCGCAGGAAGATCTCGCGCTCGGTATAGAGCGAATAAATCAGGATATTGAGCAGTTGCTGAATTTCTGCTTTGAACGTAAACGTCTCGGCCATAGGTCAGCCTCCCGGCGTTACCGTTCGTTTCACAAACTGTTGGAATCGCTATCTCTGAGCCAATTACTCATTATAACGGTCTGCGGAGGCAGGCGGCCTTTTTCTTGCGCAACTCTTACACAGCCGGGAATAAGCACTGAAACCAGCGCAGCCAATCAGCCATACCTCCATACCCGTCCAAAACCGCCATTTCCCCAGGAATAGAATAAATCTTACAATACAGGTAGCGTTTGTATCCATTTCCTGCCCGATGGCCGTATAGTGGCGTCTTTTTTTCTGGCAGAGACGGTGTGAACGCTTTCAATGGCGGTAAGTAGTTCATGTCCGATTGATTTTTGTAGCGAACAGGCCAAACCATGCTTTCCACAAGGCGTCTTTCCATTGCCGTACCCATCACCGCTGTGCGTCTGCTGCTGGTGGCGGCCCTGCTTTTGCCGCTGTTGACCGGCGGCCAGCCAGCCCGGGCTGGCGTGCTCCAGACCATCTCCGACTTTCTGAGCCTGGGCGCCAATACCATCCGCGAGATTCAGGAGGCGATCCGCGTCGCCGGGGAGGAGGTGCGTGTTACGCTGGAGCAACTCCAGGGCGACCTGGCCCAGATCATGGCCGATCTGCAGCGTGCCTACCAGGATAACCTCAACATCACCCTCAACAGCCTGGACGCGGCTACCCGCAATAAGCTGCTGGAGCTGCAGGCCCTCATGGAGGGCGTACACGAAAAGATTCAGGAGGATATCCGCCTGGTCAGCGCCGAGGCGCAGGAAGTCATCCGCCAGGCCAGCCTGCAGACCCGCCGTGTCGCTGACGAGCTGCGCCGCGACCTGGAGGAAGTCATCATCGTCGGCGGGGAAACCGCCGCTTTTGTCCTGGATCGCGCTTTCTACAACGCGATTCTGATCGTGGCGCTGGTGCTGCTGGGCATCGGCCTGCTGGTTTTCGTCTGGTTGCTCTTCACCCGGCGGCTACCCCAGGGTGGCCTTAGTCGGGTGTTGGCCCTGCTGTTCATGGCGCTGTATCTGGTGGTCTTCGGAGCAATTGTGCTTGTGCCGCAGGCGCGCGCCTTCGTCATGACCACCACCGGTCTGGGCCTGCGCGAACGGCTGGAGAAGATCACGCTTGCCCCGCGCATCCTGGAAGTCTTCCCGGAGACGATCACTATCGGCACTACGCGGGAGGTGCAGGTCTGGGGCAGCAGCCTGACGCCCAACAACGAGCGTCCCTCGGCCACGATCGGCGGCCAGAGCGTAGCCATCAACGCGGCCAGCAATGAGCAGATCGTGCTGGATGTGTCCGCCCTGGGCGTGCCGGACGGCAGCACCGATCTGGTGCTGACCTACACCGGGCGCGATCCGTTAACCGCTGTCGTGCGTGTGCTGCGGCCAACGCCCGTCCCTGCACCGGCGGAACTGCGCATCACTGGCTTCACGATCAGCCCGGCTTCGCCGGTCGAGCGCAACAACGCCCGCGCTACCGTGACGATCCAGAACGCCGGGCAGACGGCGGCCCGCAACTTCCACGTGCAATGGCGGCCCCGCGCTACCGATACAGCCACAGGCATCACCCGTTCCGTCGCTCAGCTTGACCCCGGCGCAACGGCGTCCTTTACCTTTGACTTTGCCTATATTGGCGCGGGCACGTTCGATACGGTGGCGGTGGTCGATCCCTTCGATCGCGTGCCGGAGAGCAATGAAGCGAACAACAGTGTCACCCGCCAGGTAACTGTCCAGCCGGCCCCACCACGCCAGGCACGGGTGACCGTCAACTTCACCGGCATCACCGTCCATGACGATGCTGATCCGCTGGCTGATGGCGAACTGTGGCTGGACTTCGTGGTTGGTGGGCAGACGGGCCGCTTCCCCAGCAGCGGCACACGCAGCGTCAATAGCGGCGACACCGTGACAATCAACCGCACCTTCACCCTGACGCTGACCGAGGGCACCGACCTGACGATCTTCGTCAAGGGCACGGATGAAGACGCACCGGGCTTCCCCACCTTTGACGATCACGATGACATGGGCACGGTCTCGCGCCGCTACACATCCGCCGTCTCGTGGGGCGCGGGCGCGCATAGCGAGCGCAGCACCTGCCCCGACGGCTGCTATACCATCCACTATACGATCACAGCGGCGTTCCTGAACTGAGCCGCTGCAAAACTACCGCCAGCGCCCCTTCTCCGAGCGGGGAAGGGGCGCTGCTGTTGTTGCGCGGGCGGGCTGCCCTGGATGGATGGCGTCAGCTGGCAGCGTGGTAATCGCCGCTCTTGCCGCCGGTCTTGGAAAGCAGACGCTGATCGCGGATGGTCATCCGCTGGGTGTACATCTTGAGCATATCGTAGATGGTCAGGGCGGCCATACTCCCGGCGGTGAGTGCTTCCATCTCCACACCGGTACTGGCCTTGGTGCGCACGGTGGTGATGATCCGCACGCTGGCGGCGGCGAATTCGTAATCCACGCCGACATACGTCAGTGGGATGGGATGGCAGAACGGGATCAGGTCCCAGGTCTTCTTGGCGGCCAGCGCGGCGGCGGCGCGGGCCAGTTCCAGCGCGTCGCCCTTTTCGGCGCGGCGCTCGCGCAACAGCGTCACCAGTTCCGGCGGCATATCGATGGTGATCTCGGCGACGGCTTCGCGCAGGGTGTCCTCTTTAGCGGAGATGTCTTTCACCGGGCGTCAGCCTCCGGGGATGGGATGCGCAGCGGGGTGCCATCCAGGTAGCGGCTGGCGCCGTCCGTGTAATGCTCTTCCTTCCAGATCGGCGCGCGCGCCTTAACCTCATCAATGGCGTAGCGAGCCGCCTCAAAGGCTTCCGCCCGGTGCGCGGCGCGTACGACCACGTAGACACTGACTTCGCCCAGGGCCAGCGTACCGACCCGGTGGACGATCCGGCAGTGGCGGACGCCAAAGCGGGCCAGCGCCTCCGCTTCGATCTCGGCCAGCACGCGCTCAGCCAGCGCCACATGCGCGTCATAGGTCATGCCGCTGACCGGGCGTCCGTCATTGGTGTTGCGGACGACTCCGCTGAAGATCACCAGCGCCCCGCAGGCGTCGTCCTCAGTCTCTGCCAGCAGCGGGGCCAGTTCCAGCGGAGCGTCTGTTACCCGTGTGGTCATGGTCTGTATCCTTGTTAGCCGCCGCTGACCGGCGGCAGGAAGCCGATCTCATCGCCGTCGTGGATAGGCGTGCCGGGGTCGGCCAGCACTGCGCCGACCGAGCAGGCGAGCGTATCCAGGTGCGCGGCCAGGGCCGGATACGCCTTCAGCGCGGCCTCCACCGCATCGCGCACCGTAGCGCGGTCGCCAGGCAATTCCAGCGCCGCCTGGCGCGTCCCGGCGTCCTGCTTCAGGCGGCCATAGAATGTCACGCGGATGTGCATCAGGGGCTATCCTCCCAGGCTCGACATAACCGTACCGGTCTTTTGCCCGATTTTCCACTGGTGACCGGCGGGCTTGATCCGCGCCGCTTCCCGGAAGCCCTCCTCGATGGCGGCCACATCCCCGGCACGGATGGCCGGGCCGAGCGCGACGTGGATATCATAGGCCAGGCATGGGCGCAGTTCGCCGATGGCCGTCAGGCGGAAGCGGTTGCAGTCCTTACAATACGGGTCGGAGATCGGGGTGATGAAGCCGATCTTGCCCCTGGCGCCGGGTACCTTCCAGTATCTGGCGGGGCCGTTGCCGCGCGCCACTGTCGCCGGTTCCAGGCCGTGCGTGGCGATCAGGCGCTGGCGCACCTCGGTCAGGTCGACGAAACGGGCCATCCCGCCGTTGTGGTTGATCTCGCCGATGGGCATGACCTCCAGAAAGCGCACAATCAGGTCATGCTCGCGGATCAGCTCCAGCCAGGCCTCAAACTCGTCATCATTGATGTCTTTCATGATCAGAGCGTTGATCTTGATCGTCGGCAGCCCGGCGGCGGCAGCGCGCCGGATGCCCTCCCAGACGGTTTCCAGCCAACCGAAGCGGGTAATGGCGTGGTAGCGCTCCGGCTGGAGCGATTCCAGGCTGACGTTGATCCAGTCCAGGCCGCTGGCGACCAGCGCCTCGGCGTAGCGGGCCAGCAGCACGGCGTTGGTGGTCATGGCCACCTGGCGGATGCCGGTCTCGCGCTTGATGCGCCCGATCAGTTCCGGCAGGTTGGGGCGTAGCAGCGGCTCTCCACCGGTCAGCCGGACGCGATCGATGCCCAGGCGGCTGGCGATCTGCAGCGTCAAAATGATCTCGTCAAAGGTGAGCAACTTATCCGACGCATGGAACTGCAGCCCGTGCAGGGGCATGCAGAAGTGGCAGCGCAGGTTACAGCGATCGATGACGGAAACGCGCAAGTAGTTGACGCGGCGACCAAACTGGTCGATGAGGGTCATGATGTGGAGCCTCGCGTTCGGACAATTAAGAATACACAGGTCTTGTTTATTGATTTTAGCAGAAACCGGCCAGGCCGCAACCGGGATCGAGGGTGCAGGCCGGGCGGCCAGCCACGCGGTCTCCTGGCCTCCCGCCTGGCTTCCTTCTTGCCTCCTGCTCCATGCCTCTTTACAATGCGGTTAACGATGATCGCCAGGCAATAATCAGAGGCAAACGACCATGAGCACAAAACCAACGCTGTGGGCGTTGATTGCGGTACTGCTCCTTTTCGGGGGCCTGCCCGCCGCCGCCCAGGAAGGCGTCTGTGATAATGCCCCGCCGCCCCGCCTGACCATCGGCGGCTGGACGGTCGTGACTGCTGCCGTCGCCGGGACCCCGGCTGGCGGCCTGAGGTTGCGCGACACGCCGCGCACCACCGGCGGGGAGCTAGCTGTCTTGCCCGCCGGGACGGTCGCCCGTGTCCTGGAAGGCCCGGCCTGCAACGACGGGTTCCACTGGTGGCGGCTGTTTATCTCGCAGTCGGAGCAGGAGGGCTGGTCCGCTGAAGGGCTGGGCGAGGTGTACTACCTGGCGCCCTCCGCCGCGCCGGTCTATACCCTCACGCCTACCCCCGTGCCAATCGGTGCGACGCCCGTCCCCCCTGCTGCGGAAGCATCCGCCGAATGCCCTGGCGAGACGGCGGCCAGCTACCTGCGGGTGGGCGCAGCGGCCCGTGTGGCCGACCAGGCCCACCCTGTGCGCCTGCGGGCTGAACCAGCCACGGATAGCCTGTTCCTGCAGGTCATCTACCAGGATGCCATCTTGCGGGTGATCGGCGGGCCGGCCTGTGTGGCTGACCGCCGCTGGTGGCAGGTGGATGTCAACGGACGCACTGGCTGGACGGTAGAGGCCGCCGGCGGACGTTACCTGCTGATTGACCCGGCTAACCCGCCGCCGGTCATCGTCGATCCCGCCCTGCTGGCGGATATTCCGCCTTCGCCGCCAGATCTCCCGGCTGATGTGACGCCGGTTCCTACGCCGCGCCCGATCACGCCGCCGCCGGTGATTAAGCGGGCGGCTTACACGCCTGATGGGGCACGGCTGGTGGTGGGGTCGGGGGCCGGGCTGCGCCTGTACGACGCCTATACCCTGGCCCTGCAGCAGACGATCCCGGTTGGCCCGGTAATCGACCTGATCGTCCTGGAAGGCGGGCTGTACGCCGTGGTCTGGGCGACCGACAGCCTGCGCGTGGTGGATGTGACCAGTGGCGCCATCCGCACGGTGCTCGTTCAGGCACCCTATGACCCGGCCTGGGCCGCCGCCAGCCCGGATGGTGCCTGGCTGGTGCTGGGGCCGACCTCCGATGGCACGCCGGCCACGCTGTGGGACCTCAACCGGGCTGGCCCGCCGGAGGTGGTGCCCTACTGGTGGCCCGGCTGGGGGGTGATCCGTGCCGCTTTCAGTCCGGATAACCGCTATGTCGTGATCAACGATGTCATTAACGTGCGCACCTGCCAGGTTGCCGGGACCGGTTGCCAGTTTGACCTGGTACGGAATGACTTCCTGCCAACGGGCATCTTCGGGGCCATGACCTGGTCGGGTGACGGGGCCTGGGCGGCTGGGTTCAGCGATCGTTTCTGGTTGTGGGATGGTGATGCGCTGGGCGTTGGCTTCACCCTGCGCAGCACGCTGGTAGGGGGCGACCCGCGCCGGGTCGCGCTCAGCCCGGACGCAACGCGCGGCGCAGTGGCCATCAACCGGCTGATGGAGGTGTGGAACCTGGAGGTGGGCAACTACTATGTTGAGCGGGTGGTGGAACTGCCCGGCGCGGTCGGCAGCCTGGCCTTCCGCCCGGATGGCGCACACCTGGCCGTTGCCGCCGGTGACAGAGTCGTGATCTACGATCCGGCCACCGCTGCCGCCATCCAGCAGATCGAGTAGCGGCCCTGCGCTGCCGCTGCCAGGAAATAGCATGCCGCCCACTTCGGTCATTGGCACGCTCAACGAAGCACCGCTGCACGCCGCGCTCAAAGCCTGGTACGCCGCGCCCGGCGCACAGGCAGAGGTCATGGTCGACGGCTATGTGATCGACCTGGTGCAGGACGGCCTGCTGGTGGAGATTCAGACGGGGAACTTCGGCGCGATCCGGCGCAAGCTGACCGCCCTGACTGCCGCCGGGCATGCTGTCCGGCTGGTCTATCCGGTCGCCCGCGAGAAGTGGATCGTGCGCCAGGGCGCTGTGCCCGGCGCTGAAGCCCGCCGCCGCTCCCCCCGGTGCGGGATGTACGCCGATCTGTTCCGGGAACTGGTCAGTTTTCCGCGCCTGATGCTACAACCCAACTTCACGCTGGAAGTGCTGTTGATCGAGGAAGCGGAATTCCGTCGCTACGACGGGCGCAGCTGGCGGCGGCGCGGCTGGGCTACCGACCGCCGTGAACTGCTGCGTGTCCTGGAACGGCGGCTATTCCGGACGCCTGCCGATCTGCTGGCGTTGCTGCCGGAGGCGCTGGCCGATCCATTCACGGTGGGCGACGTGGCGCGGACGCTGGGGGTGGGCAGTCGCCTGGCCGGGCAGATCTGCTACTGCCTGCGGGAGATGGAAGCCATCCGCGCCGATGGCAGGCGAGGCCGGGCCTATCTCTACCGGAGGGGCAGCCCTCAACCAGGCGACTGAGGGCTGCCAGCGGGAAAGTAGCGCGCTACTCAGCGCCGGAGCTGATGGTTTCCGGGCGGAGCAGGCTGTTGAACGCATCCTCAAACAGCGGCAGAGCCAGCGCTTCCGGCAGGAAGGCGGCGATTTCCGTGTTTTCCGCCGTGACGACGACCTCCTGCATGGTCACAAAGCGCCCCCGCTGCAGGTAAGCGCGGGCGACGACTGTGTCGGTGTCACAATCCTGCTGTGGGCGGGTGTAAACAGCGTAGGGCAGCGCAATCTCGGTGTAAGGGCTAAAGCCCTGGGCGGCCAGCAGATCGGCCAGCGCCTCGTCAGCCAGTGCGGCGGCGGCGTCCTCAGCCGTCGCATAGGCGTCCAGCTGGTAGGAGAAGCCAGGGATCGGGAAGGTCGCCAGATTGCAGTCCGGGCTGGCATAGACCGCCCTCAGGCTGTAGATATGGTTGTGGGCGTTGTAGTAGGTCTGTGCGTCCATTTGCGCGCCCTCTACTGTCTCAATCAGCGCGGCGGTGTCAAAGACGCCACTGGTCGCTGCGTCATAGGCAAAGCTGGCGGAAAGCATCTCGCCGAAGGGGGCGCCGAGACGGTCAAGCTGGACGGGGACATACGCATCCACCTGTTCCAGCGCGGCCTCAGCTTCCGGACGCCCGGCAGGGGTGAGGGTTTCTTCCACAGCGGCGACATTCTCCGCGCCTTCCACGATCACCACCGTCTCTAGCAGCATGCCCGGCTCCAGCGCCTGCTGGGGATCGCGCAGGCGGATGCGCTCTACATTACCCTGCCCGGCCAGCACCTCTCCAAAGATGGTATGCTTGCCGTTGAGCCAGTCAGCCGGCGCAGTGGTGATGAAGAACTGGCTGCCGTTGGTGTCCTCTCCGGCGTTGGCCATCGCCAGCAGACCGGGCCGATCGAAGATGAGGTCGTCGACGATCTCGTCCTCGAACTGGTAGCCGGGATCGCCACCCCCGGTGTTGGTCGGATCGCCGCCCTGGGCCATGAATCCGGCGATCACGCGGTGGAAGTTGGTGTTGTTGTAGTATCCGGCGCGGGCCAGAAAGACGAAGCTGTTGACGGTGACCGGGGTTTGCGCCTCAAACAGGTCGATCAGGATCGGTCCGGCTGTCGTGCAGAACACGGCCAGATAGTCTACCCCCTCCGTCAGGACATCTTCCGCAGCAGCAAAAGTCAGGACATCGGGCGTCTCGGCAGGCGTCGCGGCAGCGCATAGCTCGGTGGGTGTCGGCGGGGTATCCTGTGCTGCTGCCGGGAGGATGGCGGTTAGCAGCAGCACGGCCAGCAGAGTAAGCAGGGTGTACTTGTTCACAGGTCAGTCCTTTGCCATTTCAGGCGTTAGCAGCGGCTAGATCGCCGGGAAGCGTAAGTGTAGCATGGCGGCAGGCCACAGGGATTAAGGGGCGGTGAGAAAGAAAGCCTAGTAACCGTACGTCCTGGCGTCCCCCGCCTCGACATGGGCCAGAAAGCTGCCTACAAGCTGCCGGAACTCCTCCGGCTGCTGGTCGTGAACGGGGTGGCCGCAGTCAAAGAGGATCAGCCGACCATGCCCCGCGCGTTCCAGGTAGTGCTCGGCATACTCGGCGGGGTTGAGCCGATCTTCGCGCCCCAGCATCATCAGCAACGGCGCGGCGATCCGGTCAGCCGTGCTCAGGCTGACATCGCCGTCGCCCACATCAATCATGTGCAGCACGGCGTCGATCCACCCCTGGGCGAAAGCGTCGCGGTCGGGGATGCCATGCAGCGTCATTTGCGTCGGGGTAGGGGCCAGGCGCTCGCGGTAGCCGGGGGCGGTTATCACCTCGCGCAGCTGTGGGCCAAAGTAGCCCACCGCGCCCCAGGCTACGACCGAACGGAAGCGCTCCGGGGCTAGCCCTGCCGCCAGCAGGGCGATCTCGCCGCCATCGGAATAGCCCAGCAGGTGGGCCTGGGCGATGCCCAGGGCGTCCATGAAGGCCAGCAGGTCACCGGCGTCGCGGCGGTAGAAGTCTGGTGGAAAATCGCGCGGCTTGGGACGCGAACCGCCATAGCCGCGCATCGACGGGCCGAGCACGCGGTAATCCGCCGCCAGCCAGTCGATCACCCGGCCCAGGTGGCGGCGGGCGGTGCCCAGCAGACCGTGCACGGCGATCACAACCGGCCTGGCGGAATCCTCCAGGGCGGTGTCCACATATTCCAGCCGCGCCCCGGTGGCAAGGTCAACATAGGGCATGAGCGAGAGCCTCCTGGTGTATCCGGACTGCGTACAGGCTGTTTGTACCACATCAGGCCGCGCCGCGCATTGCCGGGGTTAATCGGCGGCAGGCCGGATGCCGAGGCCAGGACGTTGTGGTTAAATTGTAGCCGGGTGTGGAGTCATCAATGCGGAGGAGTTGTTCGGTGGAACCAGCGGATGAAGGGCAACAGGCAGTTCTTGAAGGGCACATTGCTATTCAGGCGGCGCTGGAAGCGAACAGCCGGCCTGTCTACACCGTCTACATCGACCGCGCCAGCCGCGACCGCCACGGCGACCTGGCCCGTCTGGCCCGCACGGCAGAGGTGGCGGGCGTGCCGGTAGAACGGGTAGATGCAGCAGCGATCGCCGCCCGCGCCAGCGGCCAGACTCACGGCGGCGCGATTGCTCTGTGCGGACCGCGCCGCTTCGTCCCGCTGGAGCGTCTGCTCCCGTCGGATGGCCACGCGCCCTTCATCGCCATGATTGACGGCGTGGAAGACCCCTTCAACTTTGGGCAGGCCATCCGCGCCCTGTACGCAGCGGGAGCGGATGGGCTGGTTGTGCGACCGCGCAACTGGATGAGCGCGGCGGGTATCGTCGGGCGGGCCTCCGCCGGGGCTTCGGAGCGCCTGCCAACGGCTGTTGCGGAGGAAGCGGAAGAAGCTGCCCGTTTCTTCCGGGCGCGCGGGTTGACCATCGCCGCCACCGCCTACCTGCCGCGCGCTGTCGCCCTCTACGACGCTGACCTGACCGGCCCGCTGTTCCTGCTGATCGGCGGGGAAAAGCGCGGCGTCACCCGCTCGTTTCTGGAGCGAGCCGATCTCGTGCTGCAGATTCCGTATGGGCGGCGCTTTGCCGGATCGCTGGGGACGACGGCTGCTGCTGCTGTGCTGGCTTTTGAGATCATGCGCCAGCGCCGGGGGCTCCTGCGGGAGTAAAGCTGCCGGGGCCGGGGACAATGTCAGACGACGATGCACCCCGGCAGCACAGCGACAATCCGCTACCAGGCGTAATGTTCTGGCGCAGTCTTGTAGCCGGGGAAGATCTCGTCGAGCGTCTTGAGTTGTTCCTCGCTCAGCTTAATCTCCAGGGCGCGTAGAGAAGCGCCGGTGAGCTGATCCATTGTGCGCGGGCCGATGATCGGCGCGGTGACCGCCGGCTGATGCAGCAACCAGGCCAGAGCCACCGCCGCGGGTTCCTCGCCCATCTCGGCGCAGAAGGCTTCCCAGCGCTCCAGCTGCGGGCGCATCTCCTCGATGCGCTTCTGCATATTCTCCGAGGCGCGGCGGCCTTCGTTCTGCTTCTTGAGCACGCCACCCAGCAACCCGCCACCCAGCGGCGACCAGGGGATCAGGCCCAGCCCGTAGGCCTGGCAGGCCGGGATGACCTCCAGCTCGATCATACGGGCGGCCAGGTGGTACAGGCTCTGCTCGGAAACCAGGCCCATGAAGTTCCGCTGACGGGCGATCTCGTTGGCCTGAGCAATGTGCCAGCCGCCAAAGTTGCTGCTGCCGACATACAGCACCTTGCCCTCGCGGACGAGTTGCTCCATCGCCTGCCAGATCTCTTCCCAGGGGGTGTTGCGGTCGATGTGATGCATCTGGTACAGGTCGATGTAGTCGGTCTGCAGGCGGCGCAGGCTGGCCTCACAGGCGTGCTTGATGTGCAGGGCGGAAAGGCGGCTGTGGTTGGGCCAGTCGCCCATGTCGCCATAGACCTTGGTGGCCAGCACGACCTTCTCCCGTCGCCCACCGCCCTGGGCAAACCAGCGACCAATGATCTCCTCGGTCGTGCCCTTGCGGTTGGATTTGCCCCAACCACCATAAACATTGGCCGTGTCAAAGAAGTTGATGCCCAGCTCCAGGGCTTTGTCCATGATGGCATGGCCGTCAGCCTCGTCGGTTTGCGGCCCGAAGTTCATCGTGCCCAGGCACAGGCGGCTAACCTTCAAACCAGTCCGGCCAAGATAGGTGTATTCCATAACGACTATTACCTCCTCGTACAGGTCACGGACTCTTCGGCGCACATATAACTGCTGCGCCCACCCCCGGTCACAGGCCGGAAGCGGCCACGATTATAGCGCGTCCCGGACGATTTTCTGAACAGGAGATTTTGAATCCGGTATACACGGCGGACGGCGTTGACGCCCCGACGTTATTCATCCTCGCTACGGTACGGCCCGCCCTTGAGTTGCCCTTTGTCGATGTACTGGTTCATCGGCTGGCTGTCGAAGTCTTCGGCGTGGGTGGCCTGGTGGTAGACGGCCAGCCAGCGGGCGATCTGCTCAGCCATGCGGTCTGATTCTTGCTGGGCATTCTTTGTGTCTTCCCGTCGCTGGCGGCGCAGGATGTCTTCCTGCAGGGTGTGGGGTTTGTAGATAAAGGGGATGATCGTCTCGCCGCCCATGCCATCGGTCGGGTTGCGGTCGTCGGCGGCGGTCTGGACGATCACCGTGCCGTAATTGAGCGCCTTCTGCCACACCCCCCGGATCGAGACGTTGACACCCTGGATGTTGCGGATCAGGATGGTGCTGCGCTCGTCGGCCAGCCACAGCGGACGGCGGTGGATACGCGTGACCGTCTGATCCTCAACGATGTACAGGTCGTTATGCCAGTCTTCGTAGCTGTACCATAGCCAGAAGCCTTCCGCTGTCATCAACAGCAGGAAGATCACGACGCGCACCAGCGGATGGACGGCATTCCAGGGCCACTCCCCGCTCCAGATCAGCGAGGCAGCAAAGGCTCCCAGCGTCAGCAGTAAAAAGAAGGCCGGGGTAAAGACGCTGTTCCACAGCACCAGCCAGTGGCGGCGGTAAACTACGCGGTGGCCTTCATCCATGCGAACACGGATGTCGAAGTAGTTGTTGATCTTGTCCATCCATTCCTGGATGCGCGTCCTCACTGGCCTGGGTGGGTTTGGCGTACCCGGCTGGGCGCCGGGCTGAGGGATAGTCTCCGCATAAGTGCGATTGAGGGTGGTGCGGCCCAGGAAGCGATCGATCTCGGCGCGGATTTTCTGCCGATCCTCGGCGGCGCTGTGGGAGTGCGCCCGCGCCAGCTCAGACTTGAGCACGGCAGCCATGTCCTCGGCGTTGTCGATGGTGTCAAAGACCAGGCTGCCGCCGGAGCCAGCAGTGTTCACAATCAGATCGCCAAAGCCCAGCCGCACGGCGAAATAGCCGCGCTGGACGGTTTCCACGCTCTGGATGCTGCGCAGCGGGGCCTGCTGGCGCGTCTCGTTTAGCGTGAGTAGCACGGCTTCCTCGTGGACGACGCGCTGGTTGGTGATCACGAACCAGTCGTTCTTCCAGTCGAAATAGGTGTAGATCACGTACAGCGCCGGGATCAGCAACGCCGGGACCAGGCCGAAGGGCGCCAGACTGCTGGGGAATGGTGGCGGCAACAGGGCGATCACCAGCGGCACCTGGAGCAGGATCACCAGCATGGGCAGGCTCCAGGCGGCCCGGCGGATGAACGCCCAGGGGTGGCGGTGCGTATAGCGCAGCACGATCTCGCCGCGTTGCAGCCAGGGAAAGTCCTGATCCTGCACCGCACCGCGCACATCGTCGCGGATGTTCAGGCGGGCTTTGATGGCCGGGTTGCGGCGGATGAACTCATCAAAGCGGGCGCGGGGCAGCACCAGTACCGTAGCGTCGCGCACAATGACCAGCGAATTGGGGCGCTCCTCGTGCAGAAAGAGCGATTTTTCCCCCACGAATTCACCCGGCTCGACATCCGCACCGCGCCGCTCGATGCCATCCGGCCCCACCCGCAGCAACCGCCCGCGCCCTTCTACAAACAGGTACAGGGCGAAGCTGAACTCCGCCTGGCGGTAAATGTACTCACCCGCCCGGTAATGCTCCTCGGAGAACAGCGGCTCGATCTGGGCGATCTCGTCTCTGGTCAGTTCCGAGAACAGGGGCAGGCGGCTGATGTGCTCGATCTTCTCTCTGCGATCCATAGCTGCCCAATGGCCAGCCAGCCGCTGGCCTAAACGCATGTTCCACGGATGATCTCATTGTACCCGTGCCTGCCTGCCAGGCCAACATCCCGGCAGGGTGGTAAGAGGCCAGGACAAGGGAAGGAAGACCGGGTGGCCGGAAAGCGCCGTACGGCCACCAGACTGTAGTGGCACAGTTGACCGGGACACCCACCGCCGAAAGCAAAACGCACCGCTCTGGGGCGGTGCGTGTGGTTGAATGCTGCTGAACCCTGGGATGCTCAGTCACGGCGCTGGGCCAGGCTGATGAAGTACAGCAGTTGCAGGATCGCAGTGACCGCGGCGGCTACATAGGTCAGCGCCGCCGCCGTCAGTACTTCCCGCGAACCCTGCTCATCCTGCGTGGTCAGCATCAGCCCGGAATCCCGCAGGAGCTGCAGGCCGCGCCGGCTGGCGTCAAATTCCACCGGCAGAGTCAGGATGGTGAAGCCTACCGCCACCGCGAAGAAGAATACGCCCAGCCAGAACAGGTCAAGCAGGTTGAACAGCAGGCCGAACAGAATCAGGCTGTAGGAGATCATCGGGCTGATCTGCACCGCCGGGATCAGGAAGTTGCGGGCCTGGATCAGAATCGAGTTCTCCTCATGCTGCTGGGCATGACCCAGTTCGTGGGCCACCACTGCCATCGCCACCACCGACGGCTGGTTGGCCGTCGAATCCGACAGGCGGACGGTGTGCGTGCGTGGATCGTAGTGGTCGGTCAGCTGGCCGCCGATGCGCTCCAGGCTGATACTGGAGACGCTCCGGCCTGTGTAGCGCAGCCGTGCGCTCCCGTAGGCGACATCGCCAACCGGTGTGCGGTCAATGATCACCTGGGCGACCTGCGCCCCGGTCAAGCCGGCGCCATTGCGGATGCGGCTCCATTTGCCATAGGCATTGCGGATCATCATCTGCGCTGCAAATGAGATCAGCATGCCCGGAATCAGCACCCACAGGAGATAGTTCGGATCGAAGAACATAGCCTTTGCTTTGCCCTCCCCTCTGCTTTACAGTAATCCTCCCTCCAGATCCTGATTCTAAGCACGTTCCGCCCGGCTTCAAGAGAATCCGGGCGGTTCTAATGGATTATCTATGTTCCCGCATTACCCCGCGACCTGGAGCAGGGTCATGAAGACGGGGGCAGCCCCCGACTGGCAGGCTGCCCCCGCGACCGTGCAGCAAGACCACGCCCTACGGCCATAACTCCAGCGCGCGCGATTTGACGATTTCGCCCAGCCGGGCGATGAACGCCTCCACCGGCATGGCCCCCAGGTCTTCCCCGCTGCGCAGGCGGACGCTGACCGCCTGCGCCTCCACATCGCGGTCGCCCACGACCAGCATATAGGGCACCTTTTGCCCCTGGGCGATGCGGATCTTGTTGCTCATGCGGTTGTTAGAGTCGTCTACCTCCGCCCGGAAGCCAGCAGCCTTGAGCCGCGCGGCGACCTGCTGAGCGTAAGGGACGTGCCGGTCAGCCACCGGGATCAGCGTCACCTGCACCGGCGAGAGCCAGGCCGGGAACGCCCCGGCGAAGTGCTCGATCAGGATGCCCATGAAGCGCTCCAGCGAGCCGAACGGCGCACGGTGGATCATCACCGGGCGGTGCGGTTCGCCGTCCGCGCCGATGTATTCCAGCTGGAAGCGCTCCGGCAGGTTGTAGTCCACCTGCACCGTGCCGAGCTGCCATTCCCGTTTGAGCACATCACGCACGATGAAGTCCAGCTTGGGGCCATAGAAAGCCGCCTCGCCAGCCTCGATCGTGTAGTCCAGACCCATATGCTGGCAGGCTTCGATGATTGCTGCCGTAGCCTTCTCCCAGCTTTCCGGTGCGCCGACGTATTTGTCCGATTCCGGGTCACGCGTGCCAACACGCACGCGGAAGTCGGCCATGCCCAGGGTACGGAAGACGCGCTGGATCAGGTCGGCTACGCCGATGAACTCGCTCAGGAGTTGCTCCGGCGTCACGAACAGATGGGCGTCATCCTGGGTGAAGCCACGCACGCGGGTCAGCCCGGAAAGCTCGCCGCTTTTCTCGTAGCGGTAGACCGTCCCGAATTCGGCCAGGCGCAGCGGCAGGTCACGGTAGGAGTGCATCTCACTCTTGTAGATCATGCAGTGGTGCGGGCAGTTCATCGGCTTGATCAGGAACTGCTCCTCGTCGACCTGGATCGGCGCGTACTGGCTATCGCTGTAGTACGGGTAGTGGCCGGAGGTACGGTACAGGTCCAGGTTGCCGATGTGCGGCGTCACCACCGGCAGGTAACCGGCCTCGCGCTGGGCCTCGCGCATGAAGTCGATCAACGCTTCGCGGACGAGCGCGCCTTTGGGCTTCCACAGGGGCAGGCCCTTGCCGACCAGCGGGTCGATCACGAACAGGTTGAGCTTCTGACCCAGCACGCGATGATCACGCTTCTTGGCTTCTTCCAGGAGGTTCAGGTACTCCTCCAACTCCTGGGCCGTCTCCCAGGCTGTGCCGTAGATGCGGGTGAGCATCGGGCGCTTTTCGTCGCCGCGCCAGTAAGCCCCGGCTGGCTCCCGGAAGGTGATGCTGACTGCGTCCGGGTTGATCTCGCTGGCGTTTTCCACGTGTGGCCCCCGGCAGAGGTCCTCAAACGTGTCATGCCGGTAGGTCGTGATGACCGCCGGGCCATCGATCGGGTTGCCGTCCTCGTCCATAGCGCCCTTTTCCAGCCCGTCGATCAGCTCCAGCTTGTAAACCTGGTTGGCAAAGAGACGGCGGGCTTCCTCTGCGCTGACGACCCGGCGCACAAAGGGATGTCCCTCGCGGATGATGGCGCGCATCCGCTGCTCGATCGCCGCCAGGTCTTCCTGCGTCAGCGGGCGGGGCAGGTCAAAGTCGTAGTAGAAACCGTCCTCGATAGGCGGGCCGATAGCGATCTGGGCCTCTGGGAAGCGTTCCAGGACAGCCTGGGCCATGATGTGCGCCGCCGAGTGACGGATGCGGTACAGTTTGCTTTCTTCGTAGCGTTGCATGGTACTCCTCGACTGTGATCAACGGGCCACTGCAGCCGCCAGACGGGCCTACCGCCCGGCGGCTAGTCTGCACAGTATGCAGCTGGCAAAGATAGAGGGGGATAAAGGCGGTCTGCACGGCGCCCTGCCTCCCCGGTTTGGCTGTTCACGTGGCCCCCGGCGCGGCAAGAACCCGTGCAGACGGTCCTTACCGGGGGCTAAGAGTGATGGTGGCGCTGGTATCATCATCAGTCATAGTTCTCGCTCCTCGGTTTGGTCTCCCCACACGTCCACGTCTACGCCTGACGCACAATGGCTGGCTGAGCGCCGATCACGGCGGCCATCGTCGGGTCGGAGACGAGGGCGAACATACTCTCAAAAACATCCAGGGCCAGCAGGTTGTCGATCACATCCTCGATGGTGTCGATATCCAGCCGGTCGACAATGATGTGCCGTGTTTCAATGGTGGCGTAGCGCACCTCGGGCGTGTTGCGCAGGCTGCGGCTGGCCTGCAGACCGTAGTCCATCTGCTCCTGCAGGTAGGGGATGGTCACAAAGCGGGCCATCCACAGGGATTGATCGTCCATCTCGGCCAGTACATCAACGCTGCCTGTGCGCATGCCTTCAGTGTCGTCCAACCAGACTCGCTTGACGGTATACATCGCTGCACTCTCTAACTATGACACTCAGGCGCGGCCTGGAAAAAGCGAAACCTCGCCCCTGGTATTGGGGCGAGGCCAACGATCAGACCACGCGGTTCCACCCAACTTCACGCTCCCTCTCTGTAGAGGGCGCGCCTTATGCGGCTGATAACGGGGCCAACCGGGCGATCTTCGCGGCGGGAAAAGCCGCCACTTGCGACCGCCGCTCACGGGGGGTGTTCACCAGCTGGAACCGCGGGCGCGCTCTCAGCGCAAACAGGAAGCGAACTTCCGGCGCGCGCCTTCTCTGGGCGGGCAGGCGGGCAAACATGTCCCGATCAACGCATTCAGTAATATGTATTTGCCAGCATAAGTCAAAGCCCGGGGGATGTCAAGGTTGTTTTTGACAGGGTGTTTTTGGCAGAGTGCTACAAGGGGGCGCGGCTTGCACCGCGCCCCCTCAGGAGGCTATTACCCGACCTGCTCGAAGACGTATTCCGTCACCCCGCCGCCAAGCTTGAGCGTGTAGCCGCTGCCCTCCACTGGTTCAAAGGTGAGCGGCGTCCCGGCCAGCGGCGCGTCCATCATCAGGAAGCTGTATTCACCCGCTTCCTGCTGCTCTGGATCGATGTACTGCCAGAGCGTTGTCTGGAACTCGCCGCAATCCAGAACCAACACACCGGCCTCATTGAGGCTGAGGGTGATCTCACCCAGCGCGGGGTTGGTGTATATGCCCGGCGCGATCGCCAGCGCCTCCGGCTCGGCGATCTCATGCACCTTGCTGAATGTCTCCTGGCGGCTGCGGCGCAGTTGCTCAAGAGCGAAGGTCAGCGATTCCTCCGCTTCCGGCGGCTGGTCGAAGATCAGTTCAAGGAAGTGAGCGCTCACCGCGCTATTCAGCAGTGAACCCTGCTGGTTGCTCAGGATGACGATCCCTACCCCGGCTTCTGGCAGGAAGAGGAATTCGGAGGTGAAGCCAATCGTGTTGCCGGCGTGACTGAGCACCGTCTGGCCCTTGTAGTGGCTGATGATCCAGCCCAGGCCGTAGCTGGACTCGGCATTGATGGCGATCTGCGGCTGCTGGGTATGGGCCAGATTCTCGGCGGAGACAATGCGCGTCCCGTCAGCGGTCACACCGCCGGCCATCTGCATGATCATGTAGCGGGCCATATCGCGGACGGTTGACCAGGCTGCCCCGGCGGGGGTGATCGGGATGAGGATGGCCTTTTCGATCGCCATGTCTGCCGGGACGGTTTCCAGGGCAAAGTTCAGGCTGTAGGGGGTGGCATAGTCATCGCTGGCCAACACTTCTTCAAAGGAGAAAGTTGTGCTGGCCATACCCAGCGGCTGGAAGATACGCTCTTCCATCAGACGCACGTAGTCATCGTACAGGCTGCCGTATTCCCCGCCGCCGGCCAGCGCCGCGATGTAGCCGCCCGCCGCGACCATCTGGTTGCTGTACTGGAAGGCTTCGCCGAAATCAGTGAAGAATTCAAAGTCAGCCAGCGTTTCGATCATCCGCTCAGCAGTCATTTCCGCTGAGTTGAAAAGGATCTCAAAGTCGCGGCGGGGCACGCCGGTGCAGGCACAGACCAGATTCTCCACGGTGATTCGCTCCGTCACCTCAGGGTCGGCCACCCGGAAGGACGGCAGCAATGCGGTGGCGGGTGTATCCCAGGTCATGCGCCCCTCGTCCACCATCTGGGCCATCAGCAGCGTGGTCATGGTCTTGGTGGTGGAGCCGATCAACATGCGCGTGTCGGGCGTGACCGGGTCGCCAGCCGGGTTGCGGACGCCGAAGCCGCCGGTATAGGCGATCTCGCCATCCTGCACGATCGCCACTGCCGCGCCGGGCGTCTCAAAGCGGGCCATGGCATCCTGGATGTAGGCTTCCAGTTCGCTCAGCAGGTCATCCGTCAACGGTAGCGGCTCCACGCCGGAGAGATCGACTTCTTCCAGGGCGGTGATCTTGAAGCCGCTATCGACGATCTGGATCTGCGCGGCGCGCTGCTGAGCGGCGGTCAGGTCAGCGTAGAAAATCAGGACATAGGTCAGGTCGCCGAGGGTGCGCGTTTCCACCTGGTAAATGAACTTCTCGTCGCGCTCCATTTTGTAGTTGAACAGGAAGAAGCGATCCAGGTTACCGGCGGGCAACTCGATGGTGTCTTTGACCTCGCGATCAAAGGTCGGGTCGACCACCTGCCAGGCGGCAGCCAGCGCTGTCTCAGGATCGGTCTCCGGCACAACCACGATCGAGACGGTGATCAGCTCCTCCGGTGCATACAGGTAAGCGTAGCCGGGGCGGTCTTCCGCTGCCCAGTTGGTCGGGATGGGGACGGTGAAGCGCCCTTCAGGGTCGGTGTAGATGGCCTGTTCTCCGGCTCCAGCGGCTGCGCTGCCCAGCGGAGCCAGCACCTCTACCGCTGGCAGGAAAACACTTTCGTACAGCGCGTCGAAATCCTCCTCCAGCGCCTGCAACAGCACCAGCTTGACGCCGGTCTCATCTTCGGCCAGTGCCATGGCGACTTTGATCGTCAGCCCGGAGACGCTGACGGATACGTCATAACGCGTCCAGGTGAAATGTTCGGTCTCCAGCGTTCCCACCGGTTCCGGCAGTTTGCTCAGGCCCAGGTTGGGCAGCAGGGCGGTGATCAGTTGCTCGGTAGTCATGTCCGGCGCGGCCTGCTGGATCAACGAGGTCAGGTCGCCCATGCCCGCCCCACGGGCGTAAACGCCCGGCGACGGCTCGCTCCAGCCCTCCGGCACGACGCCCTCAATCCCGAAATTCTCGCTGGTAAATGGTACCAGCGTAATTTCCCCCTCACCTTGAGCCAGCGCGGGCATGGCCAGCCCCAGCGCCAGCACGACAGCCAGCACTCCTCCCAGCCAGCGGTTGTTCGTCATCATGGGTTCCCTTCGTTTGTCTGCTATTCCTCAGTTAACGGTTGTTCCCGATCTTCGCCCGTCAACTGCTCAGCTGGTTTCAACGTCTCCGGCGCCATAACCGGGTGGCTGATCACGCTCAGCTTGCGCAGACGGCGGCCCGCACCGGGGCCGTTCGTCAGCAGTGGCGCCAGCGCCGCGTTGATCGCCCGCCCGACTGCGTCTATCTCCTCTGTTGTGGCGTAGATGAGCACCTCGGTGTACCCGGCACGATCTTCCAGTGGCCGGAAATCCCCCGCGCTCTGCACATAGTTGGCGAAGTCATGGATCAGCGCGGCAGTGTACAGCGTGAAGCTGCGCACGTGGTCATCCGCCGTCAGGCTGGCCAGGTCGGTCTCGCCAAGGTGCGGTGGACGAGCCAGGGCATACACCCGTTCCTCCAGGCTGCGCACCCGGTGTGTTTCTACCACGCGGATCAGGTCATGACGGTGCAGTAATTTGACGTGGCGGTAGATTGACGAAGCGGGCACATCTGGCAATGCCCCGGCGATCTGGTGGGTGGTTAGCGGCCCCAGCCCCAGTAGTTGCAGGATGCGCAGGCGAACAGGATGGATGATCAGCTCGATCAGCGGTTTGGTCATAGGCCTCTTTCTGGCGATATTATCAGATTTGATAATAAACGATCGCCGGTGGGGAGTCACCCCCAATTTTGAGGGGACAGGCCGGATGTCGGCAGCCTCATTCTGAGGCCCATACAGGTGGACGCCCGGCGCAGGGGGCGCTACACTCTGCGCCGTGTGGATAACCCGGCCAGGAAGCCATGCCCGATTCGGTTCAGCTTACCCCTCCTGAGAGCGAGCTGCCGCTGGTGTCAGTTATCGTCATCAACTGGAACGGCGCGCGCCATCTGCCCACCTGCCTGGACGCCCTGCGCGCCCAGACGTACCCACGCCTGGAGATCATCGTCGCCGATAACGCCAGCACCGACGGCTCACAGGCCCTGATCCGGGAGCATTACCCGGAAGTGCGGCTGGTCGCCCTGCCGGAGAATCGCGGCTTCACCGGCGGCAACAACGCCGGGATCGCCGCCAGCACGGGCGAGATCGTCATCCTGCTCAACAACGACACAGAAGTCGCGCCGACCTGGGTCGCCGCACTGGTGGATGCCTTTGCCCGCCATCCACAGGCTGGCACCGCCGCCAGCAAGATGCTACTTTTTGACCGGCGCGATACCTTCCACACCGCCGGGGACTACTACCGCGTGGATGGCCTGCCCGGCAACCGTGGCGTCTGGCAGAAAGACACAGGCCAGTACGACCGGGAGGAGTATGTCTTTGGCGCCTGTGGCGGGGCGCTGGCCATCCGCCGCCAGGTGCTGGAAACCATCGGCTTGCTGGATGACGACTTCTTCTTCAGTGCAGAGGATGTGGACTTTGCCTGGCGGGCGCAACTGGCCGGTTACCGCTGCATCTACGTGCCACGCGCGGTCGTCTACCACCAGCTGGCTGCTACCGGCGGCGACGTGACCGCCAGCTACTATAACGGGCGTAACTTCCTCTACATCCTGGCCAAGGATTATCCCGGCGATCTGTTCCGCCGCCACTGGCGGGCGGTGATCGGGCGGCAGGCGCAGATCGCCTGGGAGGCCCTACGTGCCTGGCGAGGGGCCGCTGCCCGCGCCCGGCTGCGTGGTATAATAGCCGGGCTGGTTAGGCTGCCCGGAATGCTGCGCAAGCGTCGCGCCGTCCAGGCGACCCGCCGCGTGTCGCTGGACTATCTTGAGTCGATTCTTACCCCTGTTGAGGGGAATTGAACCATCGGCGGCGTCGGGCTACCCGCCGATGTCACAGGGAGTCAAGTTGGTGGAAACCAAATCGGGGGTCAACCCCCGCCTGTCGATCGTGATCCCGGCCTACAACGAGGAGTTGCGCCTGCCCTCCAGCCTGCGGGAGATCGCTGCCTTCGTGGAGAGCCAGCCATACCCCATTGAAGTCATCATCGTGGACAACAACAGCACCGATCAGACGCACAGCATCGCTGAAGCTTTTGCCGCGGCCAACCCGTACATGCGTGTGCTCTTTGAGGGGCGGCAGGGCAAGGGCGCGGCCATCCGCACCGGAATGCTGGCTGCGCGCGGTGCGTACCGCTTCATTTGCGACGCCGATCTCTCCATGCCCATCACGCAGGTCACCCGTTTTCTGCCCCCACAGCTTGAAGGCTACGACATCGCCATTGGCTCGCGGGAAGCGCCGGGCGCTGTCCGCTATGACGAGCCGTGGTACCGCCACCTGATGGGCCGTATCTTCAACACCATCGTGCGCCTGTTCGCTGTGCCGGGCTTTCAGGATACGCAATGCGGCTTCAAGATGTTCACCGCCGCCGCCGCTGAGGAGCTATTCCCCCTGCAAACAATGGACGGCTGGAGTTTCGACGTAGAATTGCTGCACATCGCTCTGCGGCGGGGCCGTCGCATTGTTGAGGTGCCAATCGACTGGTACTACCGGGAAAACACGCGCATCCATCCCCTGCGCGACTCGATCGCCATGTTCCGGGAAGTATTCCGCATCCGCGCCAATGGGCGGCGGGGACTCTACGATCGGCGTTGAGCAGGCCGAAAAGCCACCCGTGCGGGGCGTGAACCTGGCTACACCCCGCCTGGGGTTTCTTCTACGGCGTAGCGCAGCCAGACTCGCCCGCCATCCCGCACCTCAGCGTTGAGCAGGCGCAGCCGGGTTGGCCATTCCCCCGCCTGCAGCGGCGGCGCATCAAACAGGGCGGGCGTTCCGACCCCGCCGATGATCGCCGGGCAGTATTCGATGTTGATCTCGTCTACCAGCCCGGCGCGGAGCAGCGCCCCGTTGAGCTTTCCACCGCCGGTGGAAAGCACGCACGCGACCCTTAGCTTCCCACCGAGCTTTTCCAGCGCCATCGCTAGGTCGACCTGCGGCCCCGACCCGGCTACCAGATAGGGGACTTCCTCCCGCTGCAGATAGGCCAGATATTCGGGCGGGGTGGCCCGGTGAACAATACTGAGTGCGTACCAGCCGGCCCAGGCCGGGCCGAAGGTCGCGCCGTCTTTGACTCCCCAGCGCACCCGCCCGCGCCCATCCACAGCGCAGAACCAGCCGCGATGTCCAACCCGCCCGATGATGGCCTGTGGCAGATAATCCTCGTACAGGGGCGCCGGATCGCTGTTGAAGGGCGGCAGTGATTCTGGCTCCGCGCCCTCTGGCAGGAACGATCCGCTGCCTTCCAGGATGGCCCCCGGCGCGTGGTGGGCGCGCAGCCAGTCTCCCACGCTGGAATTGCCGTCATCCACCGCCCGCCAGCGTTCATCGCCGCCCAGCAGCAGCACATCCGGGGCCAGCGTCAACCTGCCGTCGGCGGAGGCGATATTGTGCACCACCACGCGAGGTCTGGACATCCGGTTTCCTCCTGTACTGGCGTGGCACGCCTGATCTGACAGGGTGGAGGGTTACCGCTGCGGCGTGTCTTCCCCGGCATCATGATGTCTGCTCAACACGGTCGGCTGGGAATCTCCGCCGGGGATGCGCTATTGTTTCAGGCGCCTAGCCCGCGCCTTGGCCCGCGATGTGGTGAAGGTGTGGCTTGCCTCTACCGGGAGTTCAAACATGACCGCGCTGACGTTCTGTTTTTCCGCTTCAAAGCGGGCAAAGACCTGTTCTGTAGCCTGAAGCAGACTCTGCGCCTGAGCTTCGTCATCGACCACCGAGAAGATCGTGCGGTTATGCACCTCCTGGGTACGCAGGAGTTCGGCCAGGCTGGGCATCAGCGGCAGGTCATCGCGGCCACCAATAGACTCCCGGAGCGTATTCAGACCGGCGCTTTCCAGCATGGTAATGCCCGGCGCACCCGCGCTGTCCCAGGCTTCCATGATCTCCATGCACAGGTCCGGGTCAGTCAGAATCAAGAGGACCATCCGTTTCATGACACTTCTCCTGGGCTTACCTTCTGAGCAGCGACTTCGCTTGGTTTGTTCCGGGCGAACAGCAAGCGCAACAGCGGCGGCGTCAACAGTGTGGTCAGGATCACCACGCCAACAACCGCCGCGAAGACATCTGTGGAAACCAGCCCATTGCTCACCCCCACCGAGACGACGATCAAGCCCACTTCGCCGCGCGACATCATCCCGACGCCCAACTGGAGCGCCTCGCGGCTGGTCAGCCCGCCCAGCCGCCCGCCGAGACCCGCGCCGATGATCTTACTGAGGATGGCGACAACCGTCATGGCCAACATCAGCGCCATACTACCGCCGATCAGTTCACGGGCATTAGCGCTCAGGCCGATGTTGACAAAGAAGATCGGGACAAACAACCCGTAAGCCAGGGCCATCACGCCTGTCTCAATGCGTTCCTTCTGGGGGCTGCGGGCAAAGATCAAACCGGCCAGGAACGCGCCGCTGATGGCCGCCATGCCGCCCAGGGCTTCCGCTGCCCAGGCGTACAGCAGCATGGTTACAAAAGCGAAGGAGAGCAGACTCTGGCTGACCGGCAGGCGCTCCACGCGCCGGGCCAGTCGATCGGGTAACAGGTAAAACCCGACGACAGTCGCAATCACCAGATAGCCCACCATCTGCAGCAGGACGAGCGCTACCGCGCCAAGCCCTGCCGCGCCCGTATCGCCGATCAGCGCCAGGAAGATCGATAGCCCCAGCACGACCAGCACGTCATCAAATACCGCTGCGCCAAGCATACTGATGCCAACCCGGCTGCGCAACGCGCTCAGTTCCATCAGCGTCTGGGCGGAAATACTCACACTGGTGGCAGCCAGAATCAGGCCCAGAAAGATTGAAGATACCAGTGTCATGTCAAACAGCAGGCCGGTCAGCGTTCCCAGCAACACCGGCGTCACCACGCCCAGCGTCCCCGCCAGGGCGGAGACTTTGCCCGACTTGATCAAATCGGACAGGCGCAGGTCCAGCCCGGCGATGAACATCAGCAGCAGCACACCCAGTTCCGCCATTTCTGTGATGGTTTCGCCAACATGCGCTTCAGCTGTGAAGATGGGGAGGTGAAAGAAGTCCAACAGCGATGGCCCCAACAGGACGCCAACTAGCAATCCGCCGAGCACAGCAGGTTGCCCCAGCCGATAGCTGATATACCCGCCTGTTTTGGCCGCCAGGATGATCACCACCAGGGCCAGCGCAAGCTGCAGAAATGGCGACATAGGCACTCTCCATCCAGAAAAAGCGAGGGGGCACGCGCAAATAGCGACCATACGGACCGGACCAGCGGGCCGCTGCTATCTTCCGGTTCATCATACCATGAGTCAGCCAGCAGGCCGGAACAGGCCAGGGGGATTCTTACGTATTTCCAATACGATCTGCCGGGCCGGTCAAGGTGATCGGGTTGCTGAAGATCCAGCCACGCTCACGCCCCCGGTAGCGCTTCCAGGCTTCTGCCCGGTAGATGCCGGGCTGCGTCGGATGGTAGACCAGCTCCTGCCCCTTAGCTTCGGCGACGCTGACGCCGTCACGCAGCAGCTTCAGGCGGGCCGGGGCGGGCGCCGCGATCCGGAGCCGCTGGCCGCCTGCCAGCGGCGTTGTATCGCCCATGATCGCCGTAACGTTATCACCCAGCCAGGCTTCAAAACGGAAGCCACGCGGATTGCCGGGCAGGCCATACCCCACAAAAGCGTGCCCCTGCGCCAGCGCCCGATAGATCATCGGGCCGTCAGCCAGCGGATCACCGGAAAGAGGGGCATCCAGCAGCACGTGGGTGTTGACGCAGCGGAACAGAAACTCGTACGGGTAGATCACCTTGCGCAGCGGGCCGAAGCGGTAGACCCCCCCGTGCGCGTCAGCGTTGCCGATCGCCACCACTGGCCGCCCCTGCCGCAACAGATCGTCCCACAGCCGGAGCGTCTGCAGCGGCGGGCCAACCATCACCAGATCCGGAAAGAACAGGGCAAAAATACCGCGCACCGGATCAGGTAGCATCATTTTGACGGAGGACATGGTGTTCCACAGCTCGATCCCGGTGAAGCCAGTCACATCCAGATCGTCCCAACCGTATTCGCCTTCCCCGGCCCAGGGTACGGCCACCTCCACCGGATGGGCCAGGAAGGATATTCCGCCAGCCTCCCGTACAGCGTCCAGCAGGCGCTGGGGCGGCTGGCCCTGAGCGGCGGGCGCCATTTCTCTCCCGGCGCCATAGACCAGCAGGTGGTTGCGCTGCGGCTCGCGCAGCATATCGTGCACTTCTTCTCCTGTCAGCAGGAGCACCTGCCGCCCATCCGGGGTCCGGTACAGGCCCTCCAGCCCCTGCGCCCGGACGTTGTGATCGGTCACTACCAGGAAATCCAGCCCGGCCCGCGCAGCGGCAGCCGCAATCACCGCATGAGGCAGCGCTCCATCAGAATACACAGTATGCAGATGCAGATTGCCAACCACTTCGACCATCGTAGCCAGCCTTCCGCGTGACTCTTCGCCGGGGTTATGATAGCCGGCCTACGCCGAACGGCCAATGGCCGCGTGATTGACAGCTGGCTTCCTGGTCACCCTGTAGCGTGGCCAGCAGGTCTCACCTGCACCCGCATCGAAACAACTCTTGACATTCTTTGCCCCGGCGTCTAGAATCCTGGTCAGTAAGCCGAAGTGGCGGAATTGGCAGACGCGCTACGTTCAGGGCGTAGTTCCCATTAGGGAGTGTGGGTTCGAATCCCACCTTCGGCACAGCGAATACCCGCCCGCAGGCGGGTGTTTTTGTTGATGGCCCCACCTGCACTACGCTGGCAGAACCCCTCGCTTGCCGCTATGATAAGGGCATGAGCCGATCTCCCCGCGATCAAAACCGTAGCGCCAGCAAACCGCTTTCAGGGATGCAAATTCTCTTTGCCTCCATCCTGGCGATCGGCCTGTTGCTGGCGATCAACTTCAGCAGCCGTATTGCTGCCGGGCAACGTATCCAGCGCGACCGGCAGGCGCTGGAGATGGAGATCGCCACTTTGGAGGCGGAACAGGCAGCCCTGATCCAGGAGCGCGACTACGCCCGTAGCGACGAGTATGTGGTCTCCTGGGCGCGCTCCGAAGGCAAAATGGTTCAGCCGAATGAAGTGCTGGTGATCCCTGTCCCGGCGTCTAAGCCGCTGCCCACAGCTACGCCTACCCCGCTCCCGCCGGAGGCGCTGTTCCCGGAAGAGGAACCGATTGTCGAAAACTGGCGGCTTTGGTGGGCGCTGTTCTTCGACAGCGATCCCCCCTTCTGAGCGTAACGCCAGCCGTCACCCGCCGAGCTGGCTGATCACCAGTGCGCCCAGCGCCAGCACGATCAGCAGCGCCAAAACGACCCACACCCATATCCACCAGCGTACCTTATCCGGTTCTCCGGCTGCCGGGGGCATTTCAGGCACGCTGTCCGGCCTGGGGGCGGGCTGGGGCGGGGCAGATTTGACCTGGCGGAAGTGCTCCCGTACCTGCTGAATGTCCTGTCTGGTTAGCGAGATGGTCTCGTAGTCCAGGTTTTGCGCCGGCTCCTCAAGGGCGGCCACCATGTCCAGCGGCGAACTGAAACGATCCGCCGGGTTCTTGGCCATAGCCCGCAGAATAGCCGCCTCCACGCGGGGATCGAGATCGGGCACCAGTTCGCTGGGTGGGCGTGGATCGCGCTGCAGGTGCTGGAGCAGGATTTGCACCGGCGTGCTGCCGCGAAAAGGTACGTCGCCGGTGAGCATTTCATAGAGCAGAATGCCAAGCGAGTAGATATCAGCCTGGGGCGTAACTTCTGCCCCACTGGCCTGTTCCGGCGACATGTAGAGCGGCGCGCGCGGGCTAAACTCGGCGGTGGTCTGGGCGTCGCCGGTGGCCACGCGGAGCAAGCCAAAATCGACCACGACCGGCGTCTCTGGCCCGGCCAGCAGGATATTGCCGGGGCGGATGTCCTGGTGGGCCACCCCCCGGCTGTGGGCATAAGCGACTGCTTCAGCCACCTGGCGGAAGATCGTCAGTGCCCGCGCCTGTGGTAGACCGCTCCGGCGCTCGGAGAGCACGTCGAGCAGGGTCTTGCCCTCGATCAACTGGGAAGCGATGTAGTAATGCTGTTCCGCCTGGCCATAGTCATACACGCGGGCAATGCCGGGGTGATCCAGGGCAGCGCAGGCGGGCAGCGCCTGGAAAAAACGTTGCTGCAGGGCAGCCGCCTTATCCTCGTCGGTAGGCCGGAACGTCAGAATCTTGAGGGCAACAGCGGCGTTCAGGGCAGGGGAAAAAGCCCGGTAGACTTCGGTCAGGGTGCCCCTGCCGAGCAGACGCTGGATCTGGTAACCCTGCCAGACCTGCCCTGGCTCGAGAATAGTGGCCGCGCGCCTGAAAACCATTGTCGCTACCGTTCCGGTCGTCGTTCTGTCTCAAGCGAGCATATGCCGGGGCCGGTTTTTTGGCAAGCCAGCGCAGAAGCTCAGGGGCAGGCGCAGTCGATCGGTAGGCAGCCCTGGTTTTTCCCGCCCGGCTGGCAGGTCGATCGCTGACAATGGCTGCCAGCACAGGCAAGATTCGGAGTCACAGGGGGACTAAAAACCCTCCCGGGAGGGAGGGTCTGTGGCGACGACAGGACTTGAACCTGTAACCTAGGGCTTATGAGTCCCCCGCTCTGCCAATTGAGCTACATCGCCAGATTACCTGTTTTGGTGTGAATTATAATAGCACCGCCATCCTGATTTGACAATACCGATCTTGACCGTTGTCAGGGCTGGTTTTATCCTGTTTGCGCAGCGCCGCCGTTTCAGCAATAGTCGATCCCGGATCGAAAGCAGCGTAGCAGGATAGCTCCTATGTCTTCCATCCCTGATTGGCCCTTTATCTCCGTCGTGATGCCCGTCCGCAACGAGGCGGCTTTCATTGCTCGCAGCCTGGGCGCGATGCTGGCCCAGGATTACCCGCCTGACCGGCTTGAAGTCATTGTCGTTGACGGCCAGAGTGATGATGGCACGAGGGAGATTGTCGCCGGGATTGCCGCCCGCGATCCGCGTGTCCGGCTGGTCGATAATCCCCGGCGGATCATCCCCATTGCGCTCAACCTGGGCATCCGGGCGGCCCGCTACCCGCTGATCGCCCGCATGGACGGTCATACCATCGCCGCCCCGGATTATCTCCGCCGCTGTGTGCAGATCATGGCGGAAAGCGGGGCGGATAATGTAGGTGGGTGCTGGGAATACGCCGGGGAAGGCTGGATCGGGCAGGCCATCGCCGCGGCGATGGAGTCACGCTTTGGGGTTGGGCCGGGGCGCTGGCGCGGCCCGGTAGCCGGAGAGGCCGATACCGTCCCCTATGGCTTCTACCGGCGGGAGCGCCTGCTGGCGCTGGGTGGTTTTGACGAGGTCTACCTGACCAACGAAGACTACGAGCTGAACTACCGTCTACGGGCCAGCGGCGGGCGCATCGTCTACTCGCCGGAGATCTGGATGACCTACTATGTGCGCCCCTGCCTGATCGCGCTGGGGAGGCAATACTTCCGCTACGGGTACTGGAAAGCCCGGATGCTCAGGCAGCATCCCCGCTCGCTCCGCCCGCGCCAGCTGGCGGCGCCGTTGCTGGTGGCCGGGCTGGTGGTCGGGACGGTGTTGCAGATGGCCGGCGGTTTCTGGCGGGCAGCCTACGTTGTGGCGGTGGGCCTGTACCTGCTGCTGGCGGCTGTGTTCAGCCTGCGTCAGGCCGCCCGGCGCGGCTGGCGCCTGCTGCCAGGCATCCTGGTAGCTTTTCTGGTCCTGCATCTGGCCTGGGGAACGGGCTTCTGGTACGGGGTATGGCGCTGGATGATCCGCCGCGCCGACCATCGCTAGACCAGATGATCCCGCAACAGGGTCACAAGCGCCTCGACGGTGTCGATGTTTTCTGTGCTCAGATCGTCATCTTCGAGGGCGATCCCGAACGTTTCCGCCAGGAACCCGGCCAGCTCTTCTCGCGCCGCATCGTCCAGCAGGCCGCTGCCGACCAGCAATTCATCATCGGCCAGGGGGTAATCCGGGTCTCCGATCAACGTCAGTGTGATGAACTCCCGGATTCGATCCCTGGCATGGGATATGTCCAACCGAAAAAACCTCACCCGATCTCGCCTGCGTTCAGATCGATCATATCACGATAGACTCATTTTCCGGCGCTTAGCCCGGATGACAAAAAGGAACCCCGCAGGGTTCCCGGTCATACGGTAGCTGAAGCGGGCTACGCCCGCTCGCCAAGCCGGCGCTCAGTCCCGGCCAGCAGGCGCTGGATGTTATCGCGGTGGCGGTAGAAGATCATAACTGCGGCCAGGATGCCATAAGCGATGTAGGCTTCCCTGGCCCCCAGCAGAGTCGGCATGCCCGCAATCTGGCTGTAGGCCAGGACAGCCAGCGAGATCGCCCCTGCTGCCACGCTGAGCAGTACGCCCAGCGAGACATAGCGGGTCAGCAAGACGATCGCGGCGAACAAGCCGATCACCAGGGCAACTGATGGGGTCGGGGCGATCATGAGGAAAGTGCCCATCCAGGTAGCAGCCCCTTTGCCCCCGCGCAGCCGTCCGGTCAACAGGGCGGCGAACAGCGACCAGTTATGCCCCAGGATGGCCGCCAGCCCGCCCACCACCTGGGCGTAGCCGTTCGGGAGCAGAGTCATCGCCAGCGCTACGGCAGCGATGCCCTTGCTGATGTCGATCGCCCAGACGACCACGCCCCAGCCCCAGCCCAGGGCACGGATGGCGTTGGTCGCCCCCATGTTACCGCTGCCTACCTCGAAAATGTTGATGCCGTTGAGGCGCCCGATCAGGTAAGCCGTGGGGATGGCCCCGATCAGGTAGCACACGATGGCTGTTCTTGCGATCGTCAGCAAATCCATTATCACGCCCTCTGGTTCCTGTATACCGTCATTGTAACAACAAAAACACGCCCCGTGATTTGAGGTTACGGCTCTTAGATGCATTTCTGGCCAACAGGTTGCGGCGTTCTCTGAGGCGTACCCCGGCCAGTCAGTGATCTGTCAGGAAAGCGGCGGGCAGGCGGTGGATGGGACGCTCGACATTATGGGCCATTCACGCCAAGATGGAGATAGCGGCGATTCTGTTCGCCGTCCGGACCGTCCGATGGCTGGATTACTGGTAAGGATGTGACTCATGCGTTTGACCCGCTTGCTGATCTTGAGCCTGGTGTTGCTGGCCCTATCCGTCCTGCCACTGCTGGTAGCTTCTGCCAGCCCGGCGCCGGATAGCCCGGCGGATGCCGCCCAGGCAGGTTGCCAGTACGACTGGTTCTTCGGGGCGCAGGCCCGCCCGGTGGATGCCTGCCCCAGCACCCCGCCGATTTCCACCGATCTCGCCCGCCTGGAATTTGAGCGCGGCGAGATGATCTGGGTTCAGGCGGAGCAGACGATCTACGTCCTGTTCCGCGATTTTCAGGCGCCGTACTGGGCCAGCTACCCCGATACATTCCTTGAAGGGATGCCGGAGCGCGAGGCGGGCCTGGTCGGGCCGCTGGGCCTGTGGCAACAGCCGCGCCGCGGCTTTGGTCTGCTCTGGCGGCAGGATGCTACGGTGAGCGAACGGTTGGGCTGGGCGCTTGAAGAGTGGGAGGCCAGTTACGAAGGCTGGCTGCAAAAGGCAGAAACGCCGGAAGGTACGCTCGTTTTCTTCATGCGCGACGATAACAAGGTCTACCAGCTTCACCCCGGCCCGGAGGGCATCTGGGAACTGTTCACTTTCCTGGGCTGATCCGCCGCAACCGTGGTAGTATTCGCAGCAGGGGCGGCGCATTGCCAGCCCCTGCTGGAGTCATCCAGGTGAGCAGGAGCAGACAGGAGCGACCATGTATGTCCACAGCCAGACGCTTTCCCCTGCTGATCGTGGCGGCGCTCGGCGCGCTGATCTTGGCCGGGTGCAACGGGCGATTAAGCGGCCCACGCCTGGTGGAGGACACGGCGCTCATCCCGACGGTGGCCGCCCTGCCTTCGATCACGCCCGTCCCCACTCTGACGGAAACGCCAACTCCGGCGCCGCCCACACCGGACTTCGTGGCTGAGACGGCGATCGCCCTGGTGACACCAACCCTGCCGCCCACCCGCACGCCGACGATCACCTGGACGCCTTCCAGTACACCGAGTGAGACGCCCAGCCCCACGCCGACGTTCCCGCCGACACAGACGCCCTTCCCGACCCCGCTGCCGCCTCCCACTTTGTTCACGCCGATCCCGGTGGTGCCGGTGCAGGTCAACCCGGTTCCTGGTAGCAGCGCCCCGGTGAGCGCCCCGCCCGCCGCGTTGGACTCCAGCGGCAACTGCGTTTACCCCTGGTTCTTCAGTTCGCGGCAACCGGGTAGCTGCCCGGCGACATCGGCGATCAGTTCGCCGGCGGCGGCCCTGGCCTTTGAGCGCGGGCAGATGTTCTGGACGGGCGTTGACCGGATGATCTATGTGCTGTATGCCGACGGCCAGCAACCGGCCTGGGAGCACTATAACGACACCTATGTCGAGGGGATGCCGGAGCGCGATCTCTCGATCGTCGGACCGCAGGGCCTGTGGCAGCAGCCGCGCCGGGGCTTTGGCCAGCTCTGGCGCACCACGCCGGCCGTCCGCAACCGCCTGGGCTGGGCGCTGCGCGAGTGGGAAGACGCCTACACCGCCACCATCCAGCAGACTGGCGCTCAGGGCGGCGGCGCGATCTACCTTACCGGGTCGGATGGCCAGATCTACGCCTTGGCCGGGGATCGCTCCCGCTGGGAGCGCTTTGCGCCGTGAGCGCTGCTGGCTTCAACCCGCCTAGTCCAGCCCGTTGAGGTAGCGCAAGTAGGCGACCACATCCCAGAGTTCAACTTCACCCCAGTCTGGGCGTCCACCGTAAGCGGGCATGGCGACGCCGGTGGTGTTGGCCGGATCGTCGCTGCTGCGGCCCACCTGCAGGAAGCGCAGCAGCTCTTCCGCCGATGTATCACGCATAAACGGCGTATCCCGCAGTGGGACGCCCACCCCTTCGCCGTCAGCGTTCAGACCGTGGCACCCAGCGCAGGCCATCCGGTACAGCCGCCGCCCTTCATCCACATTGCCCGGCGCGCTGATGTCGATCGTCAGCGTGGGCAGCGGCTGGGGCGTCGGCGTGGGCACAGCGGGCAGTGTGGCGGCGGGCAGGGCGGCGGAGTCATGGGCCACGTCCACGAACTCTACGCCGTCGATCACGTAGATCTCCCCGGCATTACTCAACGTGTTGTACGCCCCATCTCCACCCATCGCGTTGGGGATGATGTCCAGCACGCCATCGCCGCTGATCTCATAGACCGCCATCGAATAGGCCAGCATGTCGTTCTGATCCGCGCCGATGACGTATTGCACCCGCAGCCCTTCCGGCAGTTCGGACGGCAGCTGGATTTGCCCGTTGTTGGAGGGCAGAGGGCCATTCTGTCCATAGATCACGGCCAGCAGCCCGGCGTTGCGCCGCACGATCAGGTCATAGCCGATCGGATCGTAATCCGGTGCGCCGTAGAGCAGATCAGCGATCCCGTCGCCGTTGATATCGGCAACCTTCATCGTGTCCCCACCCTTGCTGTACGGCTGGTCAGGATAGATCACGACCGTACTGCGTGGCGGGTTGGCCAGGTCAAACATCTGCCCCCGAAAGAACGCCGTCGTGTAGATCACCCATGCTTCGCCCGCTTCTGGCAGGATGTCACCCGGCCCATAGCCGACCAGCGTACCCAGCACCAGGTCATTACGTCTGTCGCCGTTCAGATCGCCGATAGCGATTTCCTCGCCGAGCAGATCGTTTGGCCCGGCGCCATAGATCACGGTCAGGCTACTGTCGAGCGGGCGACCGGCGTCGGTCAGTAGCGCGGCCATGTCCAGGGTCTGACCGCGCAGGTCGGGCCGTCCGAAGATCACGTAGGTATCCCCGGCGTTGTAACGGGTGTTGCCAGGGCCATCGCCGCCGCCGAAGGACAGCCCGCCCACGCCCGCCGAACCACGCCACAACGCCGCGCTGATCACAGCGTCATCGATACCGTCGCCATCCAGGTCGCCGCCGAAGACCGTCGAGCCGAACAGGTCGTCGTAGTCGGCTCCGATCAGGCGCGTGGCGCTGGATGGTGGCTGGCGCAAATCGATTACGCTCCCATATGTCCCGAAGATGTCTTCAGCACCGTAGAAGATCCAGGCTTCCCCGGCGTTAGCCCGGCGTTCCTCAATGCCGTCGGCCTGGTTGGCTCCGATCAGCATGTCCTGCAGACCGTCACCATTGAAGTCGCCGCTCTCCACCCAGATGCCAAAGTGATCACCGTCGGTATCGCCCAGGATGGTCAGAACGCCTTCCGGTGGATCGGCCAGGTCGATATCGCCACGCCCGGCCAGGTCTGCCGCGCCGAAGATTACGTAAGCGGCCCCGGCGTTGACGCGCACCTGCCCCGGCCCGTCGTGGTTCTGGGCGCTGACGAGCAGGTCGTCGTAGCCGTCGCCGTTGAAGTCCGCGACGTGTGTCTCCGTCCCGGCCATGTCGCCTGCCCGCGCCCCGTAGATCGTGATCAGCGGCAGGGGCAGTTCGGCCCGGCCAGCCAGGACATCCTCCATGGCGATCCGGTCGGTTTCCACGCGGCACAGGCCAAAGAGCAGGCGGATGTGCCCGTTGCCATTGCGCCAGGCGTTGCCTACCGTATGGCTGGCGTTCTGACCGGTGATCGCCAGATCGCCGCATCCGTCGCCGTCAAAGTCGCCTGCGTCAACCGGCTTACCGGTCTGAGCAGCCTGCAGGGGAGCATCGTAGAACACAAACACGCCCTCCTGAGGCAGATTGCGCAGGTCCCAGGGGGTCTGGCCGGTCGGGCCGTCAGGCTGGGCAGCTGCCGGGATGATCAGCAGCGCCGTCAGCAGGCAAGCCAGGACCACCCAAAGCATTTTTCGCCTCATTGTTCACACTCCTGACAGGTGGCCTGCGCCGGCGGCTTTCCGCTCAAGTCTCTGCTGTGCTGTTTGTCAGCCAGGCTCTTTGAAGTCCCAGATGCCATCGCGCCTGAGCCAGCGCCGACCGCAGCCAGCCGCCGCGCAATGGAGCGCTTCCCCTTCCGGCGTCAGATCGCCGCCGCAGAGCGGACAGACGAAGCTCAGCGGTTCGCCGGTGACATCCGGCCCCTCTCCGGCGGCCAGGTTGCGGGTGAAGACGCTGGGCGAGATCAGCGGCGCGATGCCCTGCAGTGCGCCGTCCAGCCCGGCCAGCGCCCCGACTGGCACCAGCCGCTTGAGCATTCCCAGCCGGAACAGGGAGACGGCCAGCCGCTGCTCCACCCGGAAGCCCGCCGCCTGTACCGCCTCCAGCATGTAGGCCGGGTGGAAATCGAAGTTGAGCGGGACAAACTCGGTTGGCTCCAGGCTGTACGGATTCCACGCCTGGCGGCGCAGGGTGTAGCGCAGCATGGCCTTGAGGTTGCGCTTGTTGGCGTATTCCAGGATGAAGATCGCGCCGGGGGCCAGCACCCGACGGATCCCGCGCAGGGCCAGCGGCACATCAGCAATGTGGTGGATGACGCGGATCATCGTCGCGCCGTCGAATGTTCCAGGGCGGAAGGGCATCCGGTACACATCGGCGGCGACATAGCTGTAGCGCCCATCACCCAGCCGGGCGCGTGCCTCCGCGAGCAGGCTACGCGAGTAGTCCAGCAACACCACCTGCTCGTAAGCGGCCAGTTCAGCCGTCAGGCGGCCAAATCCGGCGCCGATCTCCAAAGCGCGCTGCCCGCCGGTCGGCAGCAGCCGCCGCAGGGCGATACGCTCCACCCGATCCTCATAGTCGCGGCCCTGCTTTTCCCAGAAGTCCTGGCGGTAGCCGGATCCTTCATAATCGCAGACAGGGGGAGTATCCGGTGCGGTCATCAGGGAACTCCCGGTCGGTCAGAAATCCGGCGTCGGCGTGGGCAGGATACCCTGGTCGCCCCCGGCAGGAACCTCTTCGACAGCTGTCGTCTCGGTGGGCGCGGCCTGGCCGGCCAGGTAGGATTGCGGGGCGGGAGCCTGCGGGCGCATGCGCGGCGCAGTCTGGGGATCGATCAGGTCGCTGCCCGCCGGGATGATGTTGGCCGGGCCGATCCAGCCATAGGGTACATAGATGCCGTCCGGGGCGCCGGGGGCGCGGCCCCACGCCTGCCAGCCGCCCGGCACAGTCCCGGTCAGGGTGCCGGGCTGAGCGGGCATATCCTCCGGCCAGGTGTAGCCGTCCCCTGCCGTGATCGAATAGCCCGGCCAGGGATACAGGCTGGCGGCTGTAGGCTGTTGCAGGTCGGGCAACTGGCCGGTCAGGGCCTGACCCAGCAGGGCCAGCAGTGCCCCGCTGTCGTCCGGCAGGTTGTCCAGGACGCGCACGATCGGGTCCAGCAGGCGGCGCAGATTCGCCAGCGGGTCATGCAATTGCGTCTCTTCCACCGGGATCACCGCCCGCACATCCAGGCTGACCGGCAGGGTGGTATCGACCGGCACCTGCAGGTCAAGCGCCACCGGCAGGCTCATGCCCTGCGGGAGCTGCAGGCTGACCACGCCGTTGATCGTGCCGCCGCCGCCGGGCAGGTTGAACTGCGCGTAAGCCTGCAGCGGCACAGGCGCGGTCAGCACGACGGTTGTGTTCTGTTGCAGTGGCAGGGTGAATTGGACCGGGATTGTCTCCCGCACCGGGATGATGCGGTCAATGGTGGCCTTGTCCAGGCCGACGAAGCTGGCATGCAGGCCGTCGATCAGCGGCTCGGCAATGGTGTTCTTGATCGGCAGGATCTGTGTCGCCAGGAAGACCAGCGCGGCGATCAACGCCAGGTTGACCAACAGCGAGAACAGGATGGCGATGGTTTTGAAGGTTTCCCAGCCGGACTTGAGACGCTGCATGGCCCTGCTCCTGAGGTGAGAACTCGCCTGTCGTGTTGCGGATCATAGCACCGGGCGCGCGGAATGGTCAATTTCGGCCACGCGGAGCGTCTGAGGCATGACTCTTCACGTACGGCGAAGGGCGGCGATCGCTTCTTCCAGCGTCAGGAAGTCGACTTCCAGTCCGGCCTCGCGGAGCATAGACGCCAGCCGCGCCGCCGGGGGAATCGGTGCGCCGATTCCGTCCAGAAAGGCGATCTCGCGGAAGATGGCCGCCGGAGGCGCATCGCGGACGATGCGTCCCTCGTGGAGTACCAGTACACGCTCGGCGAAGCGGACAACCGTCTCGGCGTCGTTTTCCACCAGGATCACTGTCACCGGGTAGGTGCGGCGCAGGTCTTCCAGGGCTTCCAGCACTTCCTGCTGGCCAACCGGGTCCAGGCCGGAGGTCGGCTCGTCCAGGAGGAGGATGTCCGGTTGCATGGCCAGGGCTGCGGCCAGCGCCACGCGCTTCTGCTGGCCGCCGGAAAGCGCCCCCGGCGCGGCGGTGCGCAGGTTAGCGATGCCCATCGCCCGTAGCACCCAGTCCAGCCGCCGCTCGATCTCGTCGATGGGCAGGCCCAGATTCTCCATGCCCCATGCTACTTCAGCCTCGACGGTCGGGTTAAAGAGCTGCCCCTCCGGTTCCTGGAACACCATACTGGTGCGCCCGCGTACCTCCACCACGCCGGAAAGCTGCCCTTTGGTCAGCCGGGGAGCCAGCCCGGCCAGGATCAGCAGCAGGGTGGTCTTGCCGACGCCATTGGGGCCGATCACGCCGACGAATTGCCCCGCTGGCACATCCAACGTTACGCCGCGCAGGACGCGCAGCGGCTCACCATCCAGCAGCACCGGTGGGTAGGCGAAGGTTACATTTTCGAGGTGGATGATCGATTGAGGCATGGCAATATCGGGCCAGTCAGAACGAACGCCTCCCCATTGTACCGAATCCCCGCGGGCGGTGCTCCAAGCCGCATTCTCTCAAGGCAAATGCGACTCAGCGAAACGAGCGGGCGTGAGCATGCCGGGTGCTGGGAGCAAGCCAGGGCGCGTCAGCAGACGGTCTCCCGATCTCCTGGCCTCCTGGTCTCCCGGTGTCCTGGTCTCTTCTTTTCAAGTATTGCCTGCGCCCCACAGGATGCGCGTTATAATCGCCCGCCAGCAGGCAGGGACTTCCACAGAAACGAGGATGCACCATGACGCGTGCGCTGATCACGGGCGGGGCCGGGTTCATCGGCAGCCATCTGGCTGAACACCTGCTCTCTCTGGGCGATGAAGTTACCATCATCGACAACCTCTCCACCGGCCGCTTTGAGAACATTGCCCACCTGGAAGGCCACCCGCGCTTTCGCTACGCCATTGAGGATATTCGTAACCTGACCGTGCTCGACCGGCTGGTCAGCGAGTGCGACGTGATCTTCCATCTGGCGGCGGCGGTAGGCGTATTTTCCATCGTTTCCCACCCGATCGATACGATCGAGGTCAATGTGGATGGCACGCAGATCGTGCTGCGTACGGCCCGCCGCTACCGGCGCAAAGTGCTGATCGCCAGCACCAGCGAGGTCTATGGCAAGGGCGTCAAAGTGCCCTTCAGCGAGGATGACGACCGTCTGCTTGGCCCGACGACCAAGAGCCGCTGGAGCTACGCGGCCAGCAAGGCCCTGGACGAATTCCTGGGTCTGGCCTACTACCAGGAAATCGGCCTGCCGGTGATCCCTTTCCGGCTGTTCAACACGGTCGGCCCGCGCCAGATGGGGCATTACGGCATGGTGCTGCCGCGCTTTGTCGGCTGGGCGCTCAAGAACGAGCCGCTGCAAGTCTTTGGCGATGGCCAGCAGACGCGCTGCTTCTGCAACGTCAAGGATGTGGTAGACGCCATCCACCGCCTGAGCCAGTGCCCGGAGGCGGTGGGCGAGGTCTTCAACATTGGCAACAACGAGGAGATCACGATCCTGGACCTGGCCAGACGGGTGATCGCCCGGACGGGCAGCAGTTCGGAGATTCAGCTCGTGCCCTACGAGCAGGCCTACAAGCCGGGCTTTGAGGATATGCGCCGCCGTGTGCCGGATATCCGCAAGATCAAGCGCTACGTGGGCTGGGAGCCGACGACCGACCTCGACCAGACGATCGACCAGATCGTGGACTACATGCGCGATCATCAGGGGTAGGGGGGCGCCACCCGCCGCCTTAAAAACAGAGACAGCCTCCCCGCCTGGGCAATAAACAAGGCGGCAGGAAGGCTGTCCCCTGCATATGATATTCTCATCGTACTGCCTGCCGGATGGCCCGACAAGTCGTCAGACCACCGGCAGAGCCGTTTTTCATGAATTTTTCACGCCGCCTAGATCGCGTTCAGATGGACAAAGACCATGGGCCGGCGCTTGGTTTCCTGCTGGAAGATGTACTTCAGTGCGTTTTCCACCCGCTCTGTGCGCTTGCGCATGCTGGTCTGCCCGTTGGATTCCTGCAGCACCTGGCGGATGCGATGGCGCGCTTCGGCGAACAATTCCTCAGCGTCGGGCAGGTAAACGAACCCGCGCGAGATGATCTCCGGCTCGGCCAGCAACTCGCCCGTTTCGCTGTCGATGGTGATGATGACCAGGACAAAGCCGTCCCGCGCCAGGATCTCGCGGTCGCGCAGCACCGCCGGGCCGATGTCACCTACGCCCGCGCCATCCACAAAGACATAGCGACCGGGCACACGCTCGCCGATCGTCATCTGCCCGTTGTGGTCGAACTCGATCACCATCCCGTTCTCGACCACAGCGATCTTCTCGCGGGGGATGCCCAGCGACTCAGCCAGCAGGCCGTGCTGGGTCAGGTGGCGCAGCTCTCCATGAACAGGGATGAAATGCTCTGGGCGCACCATGTTGATCATCAGTTTGAGTTCTTCCCGGCTGGCGTGGCCGGAAACATGTACCTGTTCCACCGGGTGGTAGAAGACATGGGCACCGCGCTGGATCAGCTTGTTGATCGTGCGGCTGACCATCTCCTCATTGCCGGGGATGACATGGGCGGACATGATCACCGTATCGCCCGGCTCGATGTCAAGCTGGCGGTGGCGGCCCTGGGCCAGGCGGCTGAGCACCGCCGACGGCTCGCCCTGCGTGCCGGTGGACAGGATGAGGACCTGGTTGGCTGGCATGCGCTTGATCTGATCCAGCGGTACGAATAGCTCCGGCGGCAGGTCCACATAGCCCAGGTTGGTGGCCATCTTGATGTTCTCGATCATGCTGTAGCCGGTCACGGCGATCTTGCGCCCATGACGCATGGCCACACGGGCCACCTGCTGGATGCGGCTGATGTGAGAGGCGAAGGTTGCCACCAGGATGCGCCCCTGCGCCCCCCGGAAGACGCGCTCAAAACCATCGTCCAGCGTGCTCTCGGAAGGCGTCCAGCCATGGCGGTCGGCGTTGGTGCTGTCGCTCATCAGGGCCAGCACACCGCGCCGGGAAAATTCTGCGATACGGCCAAAGTCGGGCGCCCAGCCATCGGTGGGCGTGTGGTCAAACTTGAAGTCGCCAGTGTGGATCAGCAGGCCGACCGGCGTCGTGATGGCAAAGCCGACGCAATCGGGGATGCTGTGCGTCTGGTGGAAGGTATCCACCTTGAACGGGCCAATAGTGAACTGGTCGCCTGCCCGGAAGACCTGCGGTCGGACATGGCTCAGGTTGCGGTTTTGCTTGAGTTTGACCTCCAGCAGGCCAGCAGTCAGACGGGTGGCGTAGACCGGCGTGCTGGGGAAAGCCTCCAGCACGTGGGTGATCGCGCCGGTGTGGTCTTCGTGGCCGTGCGTGATCAGGATGGCCAGGATGTTCAGGTCGGTCCGTTCGGTCAGGTACTGAAAGTCGGGGATGATGTAGTCGATCCCCAGCATGTCGTTCTGGGGGAACATCAGGCCCGCGTCAATGATGATGGCGTCGGTTCCATATTCGATAGCCATCATGTTTTTGCCGATCTCCCCCAGGCCTCCCAGGGGGATGATCCGTAGTTTGGTGCTCATTACGATCTCCAGAATAGCTAAAAAGCATTGCGGTTCTCATAAACAAAGGCGGCAAAGTAATCTTGTTTCTTGGCGCTCACGCGGCAGCGGTCCGCCCGGCGTGATTTGCAATCAGGCCCCGGCATGGCATACTTAAAGGCGCGACGGGCTGGTGCGCTCATTTACAGAGGGCCGGGCCATGACACGCTGGGAAATTCTTGAGATTGTCGAACGGAATGGTGTTCTCGTCAAGGCCAATCTCTACCGCCCGCTCGGCCAGACGGGGGAGGATGCAGCTGCTTACCAGCTTCCGTTTACGCCGGAGGATGACGCCGTGCAGCTCATCGGCGCGGTGCTCTTCGATGGCTTTGAGCCGATGGCGCACACTGCCATTAGTCTGCCAGATGGCACCCTGCAAAACCACTGGGTTTTCCGGATGCCGGTGGGGTGAGCGGGGCGTTACCCATATCATCATTCAACCAAGCTACAGTAGCTGAATTTGGACAGAAAAGCAAGGGCGATTCTTCCGCAGAGGGCCGGAAACAGTGCACGGCGGTGGGGCCGGGGACCAACTACCGTGGATGGACACACGCGAGAGATACACCTGAGCCGGCTGCCAGCCCATGCCCGGACGCTGTTCGGCCTGGAACTGACGGCGGAGCAACAAAGGGCCTTCCGGATCATGGCCGGGGAGCTGGTGGCCTGGAATGAGCGGGTCAACCTGACGGCCATCACCGAACCGGAGGCGATTGAGATCCGCCATTTCCTTGATTCCCTCTCTGTGCTTCGGGCGGTCAAGTTGCGACCCGGTTGCCGGGTCATCGATGTTGGGACGGGGGCGGGCTTCCCTGGTTTGCCGCTGCGCATCGTCCAGCCGCAGATCGCCCTGACCCTGGTGGAGGCCACCGGCAAGAAGATCGAATACCTTCAGCATGTGCTCGAACGGCTGGCCATCCGCGATGTCAGCCTGGTTTATGGCCGGGCGGAAGAGATCGGCCAGCAGCCAGAGCACCGCGAGCAGTATGATGTGGCCCTGGCTCGCGCGGTGGCCCGTCTGCCCGTGCTGGTGGAATATCTGCTGCCTCTGTTGCGGATCGGCGGGCGGATGGTCGCGCTCAAGGGGGAAAGCGCCGCTCAGGAAGCCAGCGCGGCACAGGCGGCCCTGCGCCTGCTGGGCGGCGAGTTGCAGCGCCTGATCCCGGTTGAACTGCCGGAAGTCGCCGAAACCCATTATCTGGTCGTGATCGACAAAGTTGCCGCCAGCCCGGCCAAATATCCCCGTCGGCCGGGTGTCCCGGCCCGCAAGCCGTTGTGAACGAGGAGACCCCTATGAGCAAGAAGGGCAAAGCGCCTTACATCGGTGTTGACCTGGGCGGCACCAAAATCCTGGCCGCTGTGATCTCCCGTAAAGGCAAAATCCTCAGCGAGGCCAAGTCCCCCACGCCTGACCGCGAAGGGCCGGAAGTGGTCATCGCCCGCGTGGCTGAGACCGTCCAGCAGGCGGCCAGGGCTGCTGAGATCGATCCCGGCGACGCCGCCGGTCTGGGCATCGGCGCGCCGGGCGTGGTAGAGGCGGCGACGGGCGTGGTGCGCTTTGCCCCCAACCTGCCGCACTGGGACGAAGTCCCGCTGGGGCACAAGCTCTCGGAGGCGTTGGGCCTGCCAGTGGTGGTAGGCAATGACGTTGACGTAGCCACCTTTGGCGAATACGCGCTGGGGGCCGGGGCGGGCTGCCGCAGCGTGGCCGGAATCTTCCCCGGCACGGGCATCGGCGGCGCATTGATCCTGGATGGCAAGCTGCACACCGGCGCGCGTGGCTCCGCCGCCGAGATCGGCCATATCACCCTGCTGGCTGACGGGCCGGTCTGCGGTTGCGGGCGGCGCGGGTGCGCCGAGGCGCTGGCCAGCCGTACGGCCCTGGAGCGCGACCTGCGGGCGGCCATGCGCTTTGGCCGGCGTACCGTCCTGACCGATCTGATGGACGCTGAAGGGCGCATCCGCAGCGGGGCGCTGGCCAAGGCGGCAGCGGCCAACGATCTGCTGGTGCTGGAAGTGCTGTTCCGGACGGCTCACTATCTGGGTCTGCTGGCCGGGTCAATCGCCAACCTGATCGATCCGGAGGTGATCATCTTCGGCGGCGGGCTGATCGAAGCCTGCGAGGAATGGCTGATGCCCACCATCCGGGCGACCGCCCAGCAGCATTTCATCAACCGGCTGGATATCGAAAAAGTGCGCATTGAGGTGGCGACGCTGGGCGATTACGCGGGCGTACTGGGGGCCGCGATGCTGGCCCAGGCCACGTTCAACAACGCTTAGGCTTCAACCGGCCGCAGCCCGCCGATCGGGCAGGCGGCTACGCATTCCAGGCATCCCTGGCATCGTTCGGCGTGAAAGCGCGGCGGCTGGCCGCGACCGGTATTCTCCAGCGCGCCGGTCGGGCAGGCGCGCACACCCAGGCAGCGCGTGCAGCCTTTGCACACTATCCGATCTATGGCCACGATCAACCGCCGCACTGCCGGTTCGTCCCCCATATTCCCCCCTGCTGTAGCGGGCCAGTCTTACCCCGGAATGTTCTCCGGCGCGCGCTCGCGGTAACGCATGATGAAGGCCTGCAACTGGGCAGCATCCGGCTCGTCCAGCGTCAGCAGCCGCCCCCAGGCCGCCGCAGCAACGCGGGTGTCGTTTTGCGGACGGTAGGTGACGATCACGTAGTCCGGGTAAAAACGCTGCAGGTCGCGCAGGACGGCCAGCGCTTCCTCGTCCTCAGCGTCGCGGTAGGATAGCCAGACATGCCCGTGCTCCAGGTTGTGGACCAGCGTTTCATCCGGCAGCATTTCCGTGTAAACGCCGGTGCGGGCCGTCTGGGCGTAGTGCCAGCCGCCGGTTGGCGGGTTGGAGTTATAGGGCGGGTGCTGGGCGCCCGGCTGGATGTGATCGCGGCTCTGGATAGGAAAAGCCTGGCTGTGATCAGGGACGGCGGCCGGGTTGACGTCGGGCGGGGTGTTGAAGACGCTACCCATCACCATGGCGGCCAGGAAGATGATGGTGAACCCGACCGCGCCGCCGATGACGACGCGTTCAACCGTCAGATAGCGGCGGAGGCCGGTGGCAGGAGGGCGACGCGAGGATTTGATTTTGCTGGGCACGATGGGCTTTCTCCGCATTTAAGATGAAGCGGTTCTGATTTACCTCTAAAATACCCGAAGCCCGGCAGTCCTGGCAATCCTGTTGCTGCCCTGCCACCCGACTCTCACCATCTTCTCATGCGCCGTCAGCCGGATTGCCCGTCAGCGCAGCAACAGGGAAAAGCCGCTGTAAGTCAGCAGGGCCAGCATCAGCCACTCAAAAGCCTGGCGATTGATCCGGGTCATCAGCTGCTTGCTCAGCCAGACGCCGACCGGGATCAACGGCAGCGCCCAGATCGTACCCAGGAGTTGATCGGCGTTGATCACGCTGGTTCCCAGGAAGAAAGGCAACTTGATCACGTTGACGATGGCGAAGAACAGGGCATTGGTGCCCAGGAAGACTAGCGGCGTCAGGCGCTGCAACAGCAGGTAGATCGTGATCGGTGGGCCGCCGGCGTTGGCCAGGGCGGAAGCAAAGCCGGATAGCCCACCGGCCAGCGCGCCATGCCAGGGGTGGGGCGTGTAACGCAAGACGCGCAGGCGGTCGCTGCCCAGCTTGTAAGCGACGGCCACCAGCGTGAACAGGCCCAGGATGCGCCGCAGGGTCACATCCGGCAGGCGAGTCAGCAAGGCCACGCCCGCCAGGATGCCAATGACCGCGGCAGGCAGCAACAGCTGTAGCAGCCGCCCATCCCACTGCCGCCAGAAGGCTCGCAGAGCGAACACATCGCCGATCATGAGCAGCGGCAACGTCAGGCCGACCGCCTGAGAGACCGGCATGACTGTGCTGAGCAGCGGTACTACCAGCCCGCCCAGCGCCCCGGCCAGCCCACCCTTGGAAAGCCCGATCAGCAGCGCCGCCAAAAACAGTTCGGGTAGAACAGTCACGGGAGTGTCTGACTCCGGAAGCTGCAGCAATCAGCGCAACGCCCGCCAGCAATAAACGCCGCTGGAGGGCGATCGCGCCCGACTATAGCCGATCCGGAGCATTTGTGCCGCATTCCTGCGCCGCTAGAAGTTGGCCGGGCGCTTGAACACGCAAAAGTAAGCGTGTGTCCACAGGCGTACATCACTGGCAAAGGCCAGTACGTCATGGTTGTCCCCGGCGTAAACCGGCTGCATATGCACCAGTTCCCAGCCTTCAGCGCCCAGCGCATTTAGTTCCGGGATCAGGTGTTGAGGTGCGTAGATGGGTGAGGCCTCTTCGTTTTGTTTGCTCTTACGCTTTTGCTCGGCCCACAGGATGCCACTCCAGTATTCCCATTGCTGCTGTTCAGCCACTGTTCCCCTACTTTCGGTAACCCGGAATCGCATGGCGGCACAGGCCCACCTCAGCGTCTGGCCTGCAGGTAGGCATCGATGGCCTTGGCGGCGCGGATGCCTGCCGCCGCCGCCCGACCGACCAGATCAGGGCCGGTGACGTTGTCGCCGCCAGCGAAGATGCCCGGTACTGAGGTCTGGCCGGTTTCCGGGTCAACCACAATCAATCCGCTATCATGCGTCTGCAGGCCGGGAATCGCCTCGCCCAGCTGGGGGTCGGGCCAGTAGCCCAGCGCCAGCACGGCCAGGTCGGTTTCCAGCATGAATTCGCTGCCCTCAATCGGCACCGGGCGGCGGCGACCGCTGTCATCCGGCTCCCCCAGCCGCATGCGGATGCACTCGACCGCCCGCAGGCGGCCATCCTGATCGGGCAGGAAGCGGGTTGGCGCCGTCAGGAACAGGAATTGCCCGCCTTCCTCACGGGCCAGTTGCCGGTCGTGGCGGTTGCCGGGCATCTCTTCCTCAGTACGGCGATAAACACAGGTGACATCCAGCGGGTAACCGGCCCGCTGTTGCAGGCGCAAGGCGCTGCGGACGCAGTCCATCGCCGTATCGCCGCCGCCAAAGACGGTGATCCGGCGGCCCACAGGCGGCGGTCCCGGCGGTAGACTGGCAGGCCAGAGGACAGGCGGCAGGTTAGCCTGGATCAGGAAGGGTGTCGCCTGCAGGACTCCCGGCAACGAGATGCCGTCGATCCGGGCGGTGGCGTCAACACTGGCTCCGGTGCCGATGAACACAGCGTCATGCTGCTGGCGGACGGCCTCAAAGGGCACCTCTCGCCCCACGCGGACGTTGCAGATCAGGGTGACGCCCCGTGCCCGCAGGCGGTCGAGCTTCTCACGGACGATACGCTTATCCAGCTTGAAGGTGGGGATGCCGTAGACCAGCAGACCTCCCGGTTCCGGCAGGGCTTCGTAGATGGTCACGGCGTGCCCGGCCCGGCGCAACCAGTCGGCGGCGGCGATTCCCGCCGGGCCGGAACCGATCACGGCCACGCGGAAACCGGTGTCCGGCCCGTCAACCACGGTGTGGCCGTCGCGGGCGCGCTCGTAATCCGCCACGAACCTCTCCAGGCGACCCAGAGCAACAGGCGTCCCGCTCTTGCCCAGCACGCATGCACCCTCACACAACGACTGCTGCGGGCAAACACGACCGCAGATTTCCGGCATGGGGCTGGTCTGGCGGTAGAGCGCCGCAGCGCCCAGAAAGTCGCCCTGGCTGATCAGCCACATGGCGCCGGGGATATCGTTGCCCAGCAGACAATGGGCAGCGCAGGGCGCGCCGGGGCACAGCAGGCAACGCGAGGCTTCCGCTATCGCCTGTTCGGCGCTGAACGGGACGGCTGTCTCGGCGAAGTCCCGCAGACGCTCGGCGGCGCTGCGTTCCAGCACGGGTTGGGGCGGCAGGGCCATTCTCTGCCGCCGGGCCTCTTTATCCAGGCGGGGGGCGATGGACTCCTTGCGTTCGATCATAGGCAAGCCTTTCTGTCTCCCGGGATCGGTAGCTATGCGATATTTTGTGAAAATTCTAACGTTTGTTTAAAGCATACAGGATTTTGACCCACCCTGGGAAGATCGTTTCCCTGCACCGGCGGTAGCCGGGCGGTATGCATCGGCGGGCAAGGCAGTGGGGGGCGGCAGGTCACAGGCAGCCGTATACAGGCCTGCTCCCCCGTCTCCCGCCCGTAGCCGTGGGCCTGGGACTTGCGACGCGTTGCGCGGCGGCGCGTATTGCGCTAGTCTAGCGGTGTTCGAACGGGCTTACACCTGATGGGAGACATGCACATGACCCGCAGGCCCTTCATTGTGCTTGCAGTAACGCTGCTGGCCCTGGCAGCTATGGCGTGCAACCTGAACCTGCCGGGCAGCGGAGGGGACACGAGCGGTGATCAGCAGCCGGCGGTCAATGCGCCGGAGGTATCGATCCGCGTGCCGGTGAATGGGATGTCGTTTGCCGAAGGGACGACGGTCGTGATTCAGGTCGTCGGCACCGACTCCGGCGCGGGGGTTAGCATGCTGGAACTGCTGATCGATGACCGGCCTTTCAGCAGCATGCCGGCTCCTAATACCGCCGGGCAGGGCGCGCTGATGGCCAATTTTAGCTGGTCTGCTCAGGGCGTTGGCGCGCACTCGATCACGGCCATCGCGCGCCGCGCCGACGGCACCAGCAGCGCCCCGCAGACGATCAGCGTCAACGTGGTTGAAGCGCCGCCAACGGTGGCGCCTACCCCTACCCTGGAACCGACGCCAATCCCGCAGGAGACTACTGAAGTCCCCGCGGCGCAGCCAACAGCAACCCCCGCACCGACCGATACGCCGACCGGCCCGCGTGGCGTAACCACGATGGGTGTCAACGTGCGCGGCGGGCCGAGCACCTTTTACCCGATCATCGGCAGCCTGCTGGCCAACTATGAGACGCAACTCACCGGCCGTAATGCCGACAGCACCTGGTTCCGCCTGCCCTATGGCCTGAGCGAAGGATGGGTGTACGGCGAACTGATGACCATCACCGGCGATGTCAGCACATTGCCCGTCATTAATGTCCCGCCGCCCCCGCCGACCGCTGTACCACAGCCGACTGCCGTTCCTGCGACCGCTGTCCCGGCTGGCCCGTCGATCCGCTTCTGGTCGACCTATCCAGGTACCGCCGTCAGCGCGGGCACGGTCATCCGCTTCTACTGGGAAGTCTCCGGCGTCAAGGCAGTCTACTTCCAGAACAACCCGGCCACCGGCAGCAATTCCGGCGGCATCGAGCAGACGGTCAACGCCACAACAACGTTCACCCTGCGCGTGGTGCTGCCGGATGACAGCGTGCGTGAGGAGCGCATCACTGTCGAGGTCAAGTAGCAACTGTCGCCGCGATTTGCACCATCATAGCCTCCCGCGCTCGCCGTGGGAGGCTTGTTTTTTGCCGGGGTGGGGGGGGGGATTGCCGCAGCTGGCGCTGCTGGCTCTGGTACCCCCTTCCCACACCTGACGCCGCCCGGCCCGCTATGATCGACTTCGCCGGCGAGAATACTGGCTTGCCGCGCTTCCCTGGCCGGGGCTACAATGCAGGCGGGAGTGGCTCCGGTCTTCAGCCGGAGAGCCGGAAGGGCGAAGTGATGCGTCGTGCGTGGATGGTGATCCTGCTCGCGATCGGCCTGGCAGCGTGCGCGCCGGGCGGAAGCCCGGTGTCCCAAATGGCTGAGGACGCGGCGGCGCCAGTCAGCGAGCGAATCGAATGGAACCGCTCTCCAGACGCGGTTATCTTCCGCGTGGATAGCGGCACAACTGGCGGTGACCCGGCCAGTATCCGCAACGCTGTCCCGCTGTGCACGATCTTTGGCGATGGCCATATTGTGTGGGTCAATCCCGGCATCATGCCGGAGGAAGTGCTGGAGGATCGCCTGGACGAGGCGACGATTCGCGCGTTCCTGGAGGAAGTCGTGCTGGCCGGCTTCTACCACTGGGAGCCGCAGATCATCGGCACACCTGCCCCTGCTGGTGGTAGCCTGCTGCGCGAGTACATCCTGCTGGCGTTGTTCGGAGAGCCGCACGTGGTAACCGCCGATTCCAACTGGCCGCCGAATGCCTTCGCCGATCTGCTGGCCCGTTGCCGGGGGCTGAGCACCACGCCAGTGCTCTACGTCCCGACCGGGGCCTGGGTGAGCGCCATGCCAGTTCCGGAGGAGATTCACTTGCCGGCGATTTCCTGGGCGGGGTATGCCGTGCGCTTTCCCGATGTACGGCTGGCTGATATCCCGCCGGAAAGGCCGCGCTGGGCGACCGGAGACCTGGCCGCTGCCGCCTGGAATCTGGCCCGGCAGGGCCGCCTGCATATCCGTGAAGAGGGTATTCTCTACCGTCTGCTGGTGGAGGTGCCGGGCCTCCAGCCTGCCGCCCCGGCTGCCCCATGATCCGCCGTCGCCTGCTTCCCTGCTGCCTGCTGGCCCTGCTCCTGCTGGCCGCCTGCGATCTGCTGCCCCACCAGGCAGTCCCGGCCACGCCGGTGCCAACGCCGCCTGCCTACCACTGGGATGAGCGCGCTTCGGTCGTTCTTATCCGCAGCGATCGCTTCAGCGTGCCGCTTTCTGACGCTGATTTTGCCGCCCGTGTGCCCGCCTGTGCGGTCTTTGGCGATGGCCGTGTGCGCTGGGTGGAGCCGCCGGATGCTGCTGCCCTGGCGCAGGGGGCGCTGGGTCGCCTGCTGGAGAGCCGGGTCGATCCGGCGGCGCTGGCCGCCCTGCTGGAGCGCGTGATCGACTCTGGATTCTTCACCCTGGAGCCGGTGATCGGGCCGAACCTGGGGCCAGTGCGCGAGCTGCTCGTCCGTGTGGAAGGGCTGGGGACGCACACCGTGCAGGTGGCGGATATCACAGCCGCGCCGGCAGCGTTTGACACGCTGTTCGGCGCGTGCGAGTCGCTGCGCCAGCCGGAGGAAGCGCAGGAGATCATCCCGACCGCCGGCTGGCTGCATGTCTTTCCCCTCGCCGCGCCGGGTGATGTGCGCTTCCCCTGGCCGCCGGACGCGCCTGACCTGGCGGCTCTGGTTGACCAGCCGCGCTGGTACGCTGACGAAGCGCAGGTGGCGGCTATCTGGGCCGCCCAGCGCGACTACGGGGCGCGGGCCAGCTTCTGGGATGGCGAGCGCGCTTACCGCGTAATCCTGCGCGTGGAGGGAATCACCCTGGATACCCCGCGAGAACCGCGCGATCCCGCCGCCCCGTTGCCGCCGACCACGCCCTGGTACCCGGCGGCTGAAGCGCGCGTCTTCACCGCCTGGCTGATCGGTGGCCTGCCCGGCCCCTACCGCACCGTTGGGCTGAATGCCATGCCCGCCTGCTCAATCTTCGGCGACGGGCGTGTGATCGTCAGCGAGCAGCCGATCGGGCGCGTACAGGTCGGCAAGCTCAGCCGGACAGCGATGCAGGACTTCCTGGATGGCTGGATTGAGAGCGGTTTCTTTGATGATGCGCCCGCGATGGCAGCAGTCCCCCCGGACCGTGTCCAGCAAGTGGTGACAATCCAGCTCCGCGAGCGCGAACTGACGCGCACCTTCACCACAACGAGCGCCTATGTACGCAGCGTCCGTAACCCGTGCGCCGGGATCGCCGCGCTAGTGCCCTATGAACCGGAGGCGGGGTATCTTTCGGCGGAACGGATCGGCCCGGCGGATGCCTACGAGGGCGATATTGATTATGCGCTGGTGCCCTGGCCGGAGGAATACCCGCCACTGCGCCGGCTGGCCACCCCGACCTGGCAGGAAGATGGAGGGGAAGGGGAAGCGACAGCCAACGCGTTGCGCTTTGCTTGGGCGCATCTGCACGGCCTGCACGGCAACCCGAATGTGCTCTTTACCCAGCAGGGCAGCGCCTATGCCGTTTATGCCAGCGTGCCGGGGGTCAACATGGGGCTGGTGGCGCCCACCATGCCCGCAGCGGAAGAGGGCGCAGCTGGCCAGTAGCACCACTACTTGCCGAGGACTCTGAAGGCTATGCTGGACTTTCTCTCCCCTGAACTCTTTGATGCGCTGGTGTGGGGCGTGATCGTGATCGGCGGCGTGCTGGCGCTGCGGCGGTTGATCGGCGATCTGACCGGTCCGCCACGCTGGCCCCGGGATGATGACGACCTGACTGCGCCGCCGGATCAGCGGAGCGGCGACACCGGAAGCTGATCCGTGTGGCGGTAATCATGTCGCCGGGTCAGCTATGTTACATTTCTGGCAGTCTCTTGGGTTCCCGGCTTCCCGGTCTCTGGCTCTGTTGCTCCCGGTTGCAGGAGCGCCGCCGGGAGCAGCGCCCGAATGCCCGTCAGTATTGACACCTGGCCTAAAAAGCGCCATGCTTTTGACCCGGCTTCATCTGCCCGGATGGCCTGCGCCCGCCTCGCTCCGTAAGGGGGTTCCATGACTATCTCACCCGCTGCGCCCGCGCCAGATTACAGCCGGAAGTGGCTGGTGCTGATCGCGGTTGGTATGGGCACATTCCTGACAACGATCGACAGCACGATCGTCACTGTTGCTCTGCCCACACTGGTCGGGCAGCTGCAGACCGACTTCCCCACCATTCAGTGGGTGACGCTTTCCTACCTGCTAACGTTGACGGTGCTCCTGTTGAGCATGGGGCGCCTGGGAGATATCGTCGGCAAAAAGCGCCCCTACCTGACTGGCATGGCCGTCTTTGGGGTGGCGTCGGCGCTGTGCGGGCTGGCGTCGGATGTGCGGATGCTGATCGGCTTTCGGGTGGTGCAGGCAGTGAGCGCAGCCATGATGCAGGCCCTGGGCATGGCGATCATTACCGAAGCTTTCCCGCCGACCGAGCGCGGGCGGGCGCTGGGGATCAGCGGATTGCTGGTATCGGCGGGCATCCTGACCGGCCCTGTGCTGGGTGGTATCCTGATCGATCAGGTCGGCTGGCGCATCATCTTTTATGTTAATGTGCCCGTGACGGCGATCGGTCTGCTGATGGTCAGCCGTCACGTGCGCCCCGGCGAACGGCGGCCCGGCCAGCGCTTTGACCTTGTTGGCGCGGCAGCACTGGGCGTCAGCCTGGGGGCGCTGATGATCGCGCTGACGCTGGGCCAGAATTGGGGCTGGGGGGATGGCCGCACGTTGGCCCTGTTCGGTGTGTTTGCCGTCTTCTTTGCCGCGTTTATCCTGATCGAGTTGCGTGTCCAGCAGCCGATGGTTGATCTGACCCTGTTCCGCAACCCGCAGTTTGCCATCAGCCTGACCATGGCGGTGGTCATCTTCATCACTGCTGCCAGCCGGATCATCATCCCCTTCTTTCTGGAACTGGGTGTAGGTGTGCGGGTGACTGACATCGGCCTGATTCTGGCGGTGTGGCCGATCAGCATGGCCCTGATGGCCCCGGCGGCGGGCTGGCTTTCCGACCGGATCGGCAGCATGAAGATTTCGCTGGTCGGGCTGGTTGTCAGCCTGGGTGGGTACTGGCTGCTGGCGACGTTTGTGCGGCCGGATCTTTCTCCGGCGCTGTTCGCGTTGCTCAGCGCCCCGACTGGGCTGGGCATCGGGCTGTTCCAGGCGCCCAACAACAGTGCCGTGATGGGCAGCGTGCCGCGGGAGCGGCTGGGACTGGCCGGTAGCTTCCTGGCCCTGACGCGCAACATGGGTCAGCTGGTCGGGATAGCCGCCATTGGCGCGCTGTGGGCCAGCCGCACGCTGGCTAACCTGCCGCCGGAGCTGGCCGGGACGATCACCGACGCCAGCGCCGCCCCGCCCGCTGCCATCGCCGCCGGTACGGCGGAGACTTTCCTCGTCCTGGCGGGGGTGACCGGCCTGCTGGTGCTGCTGGGTGTGTGGGGTGTACGGATCGAGAACCGCCAGCGGGCGGTGCGCGCCGCCGCGCTCCCCGGCGCGGAGATTGGCTCCGCCAACGCCAGGCGCTGATCCCCAGTGTGAAGGCAAGGGGTGAGGGGATTGTTCATCCCACCCATAATAAGGCAATGCAAACTGGCACTACCTGATAAGAGCTGCCTGATAGTACCTGCGCTATAATTGCCCCTGCATCTTTCCCGGCGGCGAAAGCCCGCCAGAACAGATTGGAGAGACTATGACCGCCTCTGTACCGCCGCGCAGCGCAATCGCGCCGGAATACACCTGGAACGCTCCCAGCGTCTTTCCCACCCCGGCGGATTGGGAAGCCGAACTGCAGGCTATCCAGGCTGAACTGCCCGGAATCAAGGCTTACCAGGGCCGCCTGGCGGAAGGCCCGGCCATCCTGTTGCAGGCCGTTGATGCCCTGCAGGCCATCGCCAAGCGGGTCAATATTGTCTATATGTACGCGTCCATGAGCTACAGCGTAGACACCACTGATCAGGTCGCTGCGGCCCGCTACAACCGGGCGCAGGGTCTGTACGGCCAGGTCATGGCCGCCCTGGCTTTCTTTGACCCGGAGTTGATCGCCATTGGCGAGCCAACCATCCGCCGCTGGCTGGCCGAGGAGCCGCGCCTGGCTTACCTGGAGCACTACGTGGACAACCTGTTCCGCCAGCAGGCACATGTCCGCTCGGCGGAAGTGGAGGAGTTGCTGGGGCTGCTGGCCGACCCCTTTAGCGGGGCCAACAACACGTACAGCCTGCTCACCGACTCTGACCTCAAGTTCCCGCCCGCCATCGATTCGCAGGGTCGCCAGATCGAAGTGACTCAGGGCACGCTGGGGCATATCCTGGACGGCGCCGACCGCGAGGCACGCCGCACCGCCTGGGAAGGTTACGCCGATCAATACCTGGCCCACAAGAATACTCTGGCCAGCACCCTGCTGACCTCGGTCAAGCAGAACGTTTACCGCATGCGCGCCCGCCGCTACGCCTCCACCCTGGAGATGGCCCTCTCCCGCCAGAACATCCCGCGCAGCGTGTATGATAATCTGCTGGCCATCTTCAAGAAGAACCTGCCAACCTGGCACCGCTACTGGCGTGTGCGCCGGCAGGCGTTGGGTGTGGATACGCTACATCCCTATGACATCTGGGCGCCGCTGAGCCAGCAATCGGGGCCGGAAGTGCCCTACCAGCAGGCGGTCGAATGGATTTGTGCCGGGCTGGCCCCGCTGGGCGAGGAGTATGTCTCCCGCGTCCGGCAGGGTTGCCTGGTCGACCGCTGGGTGGATGTCTACCCCAACCAGGGCAAGAGCGCTGGAGCCTTCTCCTACGGGGCGCACGGCACCCACCCCTTCATCATGATGAGCTACACCAACAGTATCAGCAGCGTCAGCACACTGGCTCATGAACTGGGCCACTCAATGCACTCCTACCTGACCTGGCAAACGCAGCCGGTGATTTACGGCGAATACGCGATGTTCGTGGCGGAGGTCGCCTCCAACTTCCACCAGGCCATGGTCCGCGCCTATCTGCTGGAACAGTTCAGCAACCCGGCCTTCCAGATCAGCGTCCTGGAAGAGGCGATGGACAACTTCCACCGCTATTTCTTCATCATGCCCACGCTGGCCCGCTTTGAGCTGGAAGTCCATGAACGTGTCGAGCGCGGCGAGGGTCTCTCCGCCGACGACCTGATCAACCTGATGGCTGACCTGTTCGCGGAAGGCTACGGCGGCGAGATGCACATCGACCGCGAGCGGGTGGGGATCACCTGGGCGCAGTTCGGCCACCTGTACGTGGACTACTATGTTTTCCAGTACGCGACCGGTATTTCTGGCGCGCACGCCATCGCCCGCCGCATCCTGAGCGGCGTGCCAGGCGCAGCACAGGATCACATCAACTTCCTCAAGGCAGGTGGCTCGCGCTACCCGGTGGATGCGCTCAAGCTGGCCGGCGTTGACCTCAGCCAGCCGGAGCCGGTTGAGGCAGCCTTTGAGGTGCTGGCCGGTTATGTGGATCGGCTGGAACAGTTGACGGCAAAGTAGGATGGTCGCCAGCGGGGCGCGGCAGGCAGGGGCCGCGCCCCTGTTGCTGCAATCGCAGTAGAATGATCATGCGCGATCTACGGTGAGGAAAGAGGCTCTGAAGGCTATGAAACCCTATCTGCCTGTGTTCCTGCTTTTGTGCGGTCTGTGCCTGCTACCGGCGATACCCTCCCACGCAGCGATCACCTGCGTCTTCACCAATCCCCTGATCGGCGCAGGCCAGGACCCCTCCGTGGTACAGCATGACGGCTATTACTACCTGGTGCAGTCGAGCGCCAGCGGCCTCTCCATCGCCAAGTCGCCCACCCTGACCGGTCTGGCGACGGCAGAAGCCGTGTTCGTCTACAGCCCGCCGCGCGGGCAGCCTTACAGCTACGACCTGTGGGCGCCGGAGCTGGTCTACCTGGATGGCGCGTGGTACATCTACGTGGCGGCCACTGAACGACCGGGCGCCAACTATACCCACCGCATGTACGTGCTACAGGCCGATACCGCCGATCCGCAGGGTTCGTGGACGATGAAAGGCAAGGTCTACGACCCTACAACCGACAAATGGGCGATCGACGGGACGGTCTTTGAGTACGAAGGGCAGCTCTACATGGTGTGGTCCGGCTGGCCCGGCGATCAGGGGGACTTCCCGCAGAATCTCTATATCGCGCCGATGAGCGATCCACTGACGATCAGCGGCCCGCGCCGCCTGATTTCTGAGCCGGATCAGCCCTGGGAACGGTCGGTCGCCGCCATCCAGGAGGGGCCGGAAGCGTTCATCCATAACGGCACGCTTTCCATCGTCTACTCGGCGGACGCCAGCTGGTCGCGGGCCTACAAGCTGGGCATGCTGGTGCTCACCGGGGACGATCCGCTGGACGCCGCTTCCTGGACGAAGGTCGGGCCGGTCTTCAGCGGCTACTCCGATGAAACCGGCAACGCCTACGGGCCGGGGCATAATTCAACACCCGTGCTTTCCCCGGATGGCAGCGAAAGCTGGCTGTTCTACCATGCCAAGACCAAACCGGGCGACGGCTGGGATGACCGGGCCATCTTCGCCCAACCCTTCACCTGGAACGAGGACGGTACGCCCAACTTCGGGCGTCCGGTGCCTGCCGGGGCGACGATCCCCCTGCCTGCCGGCGAACTGTGCGGGCTGGTCGCCGCGGATGGGGATATCCTGGCCGCTTCGCTGGAAGCGCCACCTGAGGGCGTGTTTGAGCTACAGGAAGGTTTCATCGACACCGGCATGAGCTGGCTCGACACGCTGGGCAGTTTCACCGTTGCGGCGGAGGTGCGCGTCGCCGATCCTGCCACTCCCGCGCCGATCCTCAGCCAGGATGGCGGCATCGCCAGCAACTTTGTCCTGGAATATACCGGCGAAGGCTTCGCTTTCACGTTGTTCGCGCCGTTTGGCAATATGTCGATCAGCGCCGCTGCGCCGCTCGTCCCGGCGGCGGATCAGTGGGTGCATCTGGTAGGTGTCTGGGACGGCCAGACCAGGCAGGCGACGCTGTACGTGGATGGCGAACCCCAGGCGACTGTCGCCCTTGAGGCCTGGGCGCCTTGGTCGGCGCGGGGCAATACCATCCTCGGCGCGCTACGCCAGGGCGGCAAGCGAACCGGCGCGTTCTCCGGTGCGATCAGGAATGTGCAGTTATACAGCGGTGCGCTGGACGCCGCTGAAGTGCAGGAGGTGTTCAACAGCCTGCACTGATCGCTGTCGCGGCGGCCTAGACCGCCGGGCTGCGCCCGTCGTGGAGTGCCGTCATGGCCTGTAATGCCTCGTATAGCGGCCGTAGCCGGCCGTACATCGGGCGGTAGACACGCTCGTACAGTTCATTGTAGATCTCGTGCGTGGCCGCGTCTGGCTCAAAGACGCGGCCCGTGCGTGTCATAGCCCGGACGGCTGTCTCAAAATCCGGGTGCAGGCCCAGCCCAACCGCTGCATCGATAGCCGCGCCTAGACCGGAGGTCTCGTACGTGTACGGACGGGCAGTTGGCAGGCCGAAGACATCAGCGGTGAGTTGCAGGGCGGCGTCGCTTTGGGAGCCGCCGCCGGAGACGCGCAACTCGGTCACCGCGACGCCACTGCGCCGCTCCGTGCGTTCCTTGCCCTCACGCAGGGCGTAAGCCAGCCCTTCCAGGATGGCCCGGTAGACATGGGCGCGGGTGTGGGCGGCGTTGAAGCCGATGATCGCCCCCCGTGCCTCCGGCCCCGGCACACGCAGGCCGGGCGACCAGAACGGCTGCAGGACCAGTCCCTGCGATCCCGGCGGCGCGGCCCGCACCAGATCGTCAAAGAAGCTCTCCGGTTCGACGCCCCGCTCCTCCGCCAGCAGAATTTCCCGCAGGCCGAACTCTTCCTTGAACCAGCTGACCATCCAGTAGCCTCGATAGATCTGGATCTCCAGGCTGTAGCGGCCTGGCACAGCGGAAGGATACGGCGGGATCAGGGGGATGACCTCGATGTAGCGGCGGTGGGTGGTGTTGATCGTGGCTGTCGTGCCGTAGCTCAGGCAGCCGATGTGCGGTTCCAGGCAGCCGGAGCCGATCACCTCGCAGGCTTTGTCTGCCGCTGCCGCGATCAGGGGTAGGCCCTCCGGCAAGCCCGTCGCCGCCGCCGCTTCCGCCGTGATCTGCCCCAGCACGCCCGCCGGGGGCACCAGATCGGGCAGCAGGGCCGGGTCCAGCGGCACGGCCTGCCACTTCCAGTCCCAGCCGCGCGCCCAGGTCAGGCGTTTGTAATCAAAGGGAATGTAGCCGACCTGGCAGCCGACCGAATCGACAAACCGCCCGGTCAGGCGGTAAGTCAGGTAGCCGGAGAGAAACAGGTATTTGTGCGTGGCCGCCCAGACTTCTGGCTGGTGCGTCCTGATCCAGTTGGCCTCGGCCTCGGCCTGCAGGTAAGCCACCGTGTCAGACATGCCCACCAGCCTAAAGGCCAATCCCCACAGTCCACCAACCGGCCGTAGACCCTCCGTGCGACGCTGATCCAGCCAGACAATGGCCGGGCGCAGCGGTTTCCCGGCCCGATCAACGTTGATCAGGGTGGAACGCTGGGTGGTCAGGGTCACTCCCGCCACTGCTTCGGGGCGAATGGCGGTCCCTGCAAATAACTGGTGCGTGGCCTGGCATAGCGCCTGCCAGAAGTACTCCGGATCCTGCTCCGCCCAGCCAGGCTGCGGGGCAACATAGGGCTTGATGGGCACCCGGGCCTTGCCCAGCAGCCGCCCGTCCAGGTCAAAGAGCAGCGCGCGCACGCTCTGCGTGCCGTTGTCAATCGCCAGGATCACGTCACCCGCCATGGACGCCCTCGCTTAAACAGGTCATGGAACTCAGGGCTGTGCCGCCCATCGCTGATGACTATACTACCGCGCCATCCCGGCTCGCACGACGGCGCCACCGCGACAGCAGCGCCAGTGCCGTCAGCCCGGCCAGCAGGAACAGCGGTCTCCGGAAGCTATAGGGGCTGGCCAGCCGCGCCGCGCGGGCGTCCAGCAGCATCGTTTGCCAATCCGGGATCAGGGCGCGCTCCGGCAGGCTGTAGGCAGCCCGCCACAGCGCCCGGTAAGCAGTCTCCTCAGCCTCCCAGCGGGCGTCATCCCAGCCCAGTTCCGGCTGGCAGATCGCGCGGACACGGGCCATCTGCCCGGCTCCGCCTTCCGGCAGGAGCAGACCCAGCCGCACACGGCGCAGCAGCAGGTCGTCCAGATGAACCACACCTTCCGCCCGCGCCGCCCAGCGCAATTCCGCCCACAGTGTGCGCGTGCCGGGGATCGGCTCCAGCTCGCCCGGCCCCGCTGCTGCCACCAGCGCCGGCGCGTCTGCACCGTAACGCCCCAGCAACCGCCGCCGGATCGCGGGCGGCAGACTCTCCGCGCCAGGCAGGTTAACATCCACCGCTGCCAGTACCGGATGGTCGGCGCTGATCTCGGCCAGTTCCGGCAGGCGGTCACGCACGGCCCGCAGCGCGTCCACGGCAATCAGGCGGAAGGTGGTCAGTTTGCCGCCGGTGACAGTCAGCAGACCGTCTTCCTGCCAGACAACGTGCTCCCGTGATTCTTTGGAAGGGTCGTCCTTGCCTGTCCCGATCACTGGCCGCACCCCGGCGAAGGTGGCGATCACGTCGTCCAGCGTGATGTTGCAGGCGGGGAACTGGTGCTGGATGGCAGCCATCAGGTAGGCGACCTCTGCCGGGCTGATGTGCGGTTCCTCATCCAGCGGGGCGTCATGATCCAGATCGGTCGTGCCGACCAGTGTCACCCCCTCCCAGGGGAACAGAAAGACCGGGCGATGATCGATGGGATGCAGGAAGCTGACGGCCTGAGCCAGCGGTAACCGCCAGGCAGGGAGGATGAGATGGCTGCCACGCAGGGGCCGGATCCGCGCCTCGCCGCCAACCTGCGCCCGCAGCCGGTCAGCCCAGGCACCGGTGGCGTTGATCACGACGCGGGCGCGGGTTTCGGCTTCGCGGCCGGTGACGGCATCCCGCAGGCGGATGCCCCTTACCGCGCCATCCTCGCGGATCAGCCCGATCGCTGCCACGTAGTTGATCGCCACACCGCCATCGGCGACCGCCTCGCGGATCAGACGCAACACCAGCCGGGCATCATCCGTCTGGGCATCGCCGTAGCGGAAGCCACCCTCCAGGCGGTCAGGCGTGATGTGCGGGGCCAGCATCCGGAAGTCTTCCGGGCGGTAGCGGCGGTGAGTCCATTGCAGGGCCATCAAGTCATAGAGAGAAAGACCGGCCTTGTATGTCCAGCGACCGGGGCGGTCGCCCTTGTGCGTTGCCAGCAGGAAGCCCAGCGGGTCGATCAGGCCGGGGCCGTCTTCCAGCAGATGTTCACGCTCGCGCACGGATTCCAGCGTCAGGCGGAGCTTGCCCTGGGCCAGGTAACGCAGCCCACCATGCACCAGTTTGGATGAGCGGCTGCTCGTTCCCCAGGCGAAGTCCCGCGCTTCCACCAGCAGTACATGCAGCCCTGTCCGGGCCGCCTCCCGCAGAATACCCGCACCGGTGATCCCCCCGCCGATAACGATGATGTCCCAGTCTGTCCCCAGCCGCTCCCAAACGCTATCGCGCCAGTTTCTACCCCACATCATGCCCTCTGCTTTCCCATCACCCGCCGGCAACGATTGTCGCTCCCCTTCATTCGATCAGTTTGCCCGGATTGAGCAGGCCGTCCGGGTCGAAATAGGCGCACAGTGCCCGGATCGCGCCCAGCCCCAGCGCCCCTTTCTCCGCCGCCAGATAGGGCGCATGATCGACACCGACGCCGTGCTGATGGCTGATCGTGCCACCGCCAGCCACAATCGCCTCGCTTGCCCGGCCTTTGAGCGCCCGCCAGCGGCGCAGGTTTTCTTCCGGATCGGCGGCCAGGCGGAAGATGTACGTGGTGTAGACGCTGGAACCATGCGGATAGACATGCGAAAGGTGGGTGAAGACATGCACCCGCTCATCCACATCGGCCAGCGCTGAATGCAGCGCGCTCTCGATCGCCGTTACCAGCGCCGGGATACGTTCCCAGGGTGCGGCGGTCTCCAGCGTGTCGACGCCATAGCCGCGCTCCCAGAGTGTATTGCGCAGGTAAGGCGTGCGGAAGCGCGACTTGTGCCACTGCTTGCCAAACGTCTGGCCAACATGGATGCCACCATGCTCTTTACACAGGCCCAGCGCTTCCCTCAGCGCGGTCCTGGCGACCTTCTCCCATCCGGTAACGGCGATGATCAACATGCACTTCTCATCTTTGACTCCGCGCAGGGCCAGCATACGCTCCAGCGCCCCGATCAGGCGATCATGCCCGGCCAGAGCCAGGGTGGTGATCGTCTCCCCCGGGGTGCTAAGGCGCAGCATGGAAAGCGGTAACCCGGCCCCGGCGATGGCCCGCACGGCCTCCCGTCCGCGTTCCCAGTCCGGCAGGAAGACGCCGTGGAAAGCTTCAACCTGCGGCAGGCGAGAGGCGCGCACGCTGGCCTGCGTGATCACCCCCAGCCGTCCTTCCGACCCCAGCACAATCTCGCGCAGGTCCGGCCCCGCCGCTGACGCCGGGAAGTCCGGCAAAACCAGCGTGCCGGTTGGCGTTTCCACCACCCCGCCGGAGAACAGCCGCTCAATCCGCCCGTAGCCCAGCGATTGCTGACCACTGGAACGCGTGGCAATCCAGCCGCCCAGAGTCGAGAACTCGAATGATTGCGGGTAGTGGCCGAGCGTGAAACCGCGGGCGCGGAGTTGCGCCTCCAGGTCGGGGCCGGTGACGCCCGCCCCAAAGCGGGCCAGGCCGCTGGCCTCGTCCAGGCTTTCCAGGTGATTCATCCGGGCCAGGCTGATGGTCAACACCGGTGCGTCACCAGGCAATGGGTTGATATGGCCAACAACGCTCGTCCCACCGCCGTAGGGGATCACCCGCGCCCCGGCATCCCGCGCATAGCGCAGCAGTTCACGCACTTCCTCGCCCGCCGTGGGAAAGGCCACGCCGTCCGGCAGCGGTCCGATCCGCCCACTGCGCAACGCCACCCAGTCCGGGAAGCTCTGGCCGCGGGTGTGACGCAGGCGCGTTTCGGCATCGGTGACGATCAGCGGATGCGGCGGCAAACGCGAGGGCGGGGCGGTTGCCAGCACGTCTTCCAGTGCCGCGTCGACCGGCGGCGTCGCCGGTCCCAGCGCCTCTTCCAGGAAATGGGCTGCGCCTTCCGGCAGGGGATAATCCTGGGTGTCGTCGCCCCAGCCATTCCAGCGCCTCATGGTTGTTCCTCCTTCCGCCGCCACCCCTCGCCGGGGGACTGAGCGATCAGGGCATGCTGCGCCTGCGCCCACAGGGTGATGCTGTGGGCCATCACCTCGCGGGTGACCATCTCGGCACGGGGGGCGTCGCCAGCACGGGCGGCTTCCAGGAGCGCTGCGTAGTAAGCGCGGGAAACGCTCCGGGCTTCTGCTGTGGCGAAGTAGTGGCAGGCCAGGCTTTCATAAAAGCCAGCGAAGCCATTCAAAATCATTGCATAGACAGGATTGCGGGAGGCGATTGTCAGGCCGTGCTGCAGGCGCCAGTCGTAGGCGGCGAAGGCTGGCGGTGCTTCCGGCAGGCTATCGGCCTCCGCCAGCAGAACCGCCACACCTGGCGCATCGTGGATCACCGCCAGGCGGGTATAGGAAGGCGCCAGGTCAAGCCGCACCTGCAGCAGGTTGCTGACGAAATCGTCCGGCAGGGTGCGGCTGTAGCGCACAATACCGCTGATCACATTCAGTCCGCCTTCCCACCAGAAAGCGTTGACCAGCGTTGACTTGCCCTGTTGGATAGTGATCCAGCCGTCGCGCTCCAGGCGGCGCAGGACTTCGCGCAGGGTCGGGCGGGTGACCCCCAGCCGAGCGGCCAGCTCACGCTCAGCGGGCAGGGCGCTGCCGGGAGGGAAGTCACCCTCAAGGATGGCCGAGATCAGGGCTTCTTCAACGTGGTCAACGGGGCGCTTGGGCGCGGACCAGTTCATAATCACCTCGCTTCGCGGTGGTTAACTGGTCAGTGGTCTGACCAGTTAATTTCAGTATGGCATAGTCCGGCAGGCGATGTCAAGCAGCGAGCGAAAAAGAGGGCAGATAATCAAGGGCAAGAGCCATGGAGGCCGGGATCAGCGGCTCTGCTCAGGCCGGGCGAATCCAGCTCCAGACCCAGGCCAGGTAAGCGGCATAAGCGTAGACGCCGCTGAGAACATGCCAGGCGAACAGCGCCGCCCCGATGCGGAACCGCCAGCCCCATCCGGACTCGCGGGCCTGCTGTACAAAGAACAGCAGAGCAGTCACGTAGAGGATGAACAGGGCGATCTGGGCGCCCCAGCGGAAGTTGGCAGCGGAAGGCGCGCCTTGTTCCGCAAAGAACAAGTAGTAACCCATGGCAATGGCAAAGCCCAGCCAGGCGAGGGTCAACCCGCCATCGCGGATAGCCTGTCTTCCGTACAGCACGGTCACCAGCAGGGGGAACAGCACCGAGCAGAGGGTGAACACAACCAGCCACACCGCCCAGGGTTGGGGGGCAAAGAGGCGGAATACAGCGAAAGGCTCAATGGTGAAGCCGCTCTCCGCTTGAGCCGAGCCATAGTTGAAGTAGAACTGCCAGCCCAGGATGGCGACTGTCGGCAAGATCAGCCCACCGAGCAGCAACCACCAGTCCAGCCGCTTTCCGCGCAACCAGCGGGCGGCCGCCAGCAGGGCAAGCGCTGGCAGGAGGACAATCGCATAGTTTGGCTTGGCCCACGTAGCCACAACAGATACCAGCGCCGCTGGCCAGGCCATCCCTGGCGCTCTCTGGTCAGAAAGTACGCGCAGTGCCACAATGAATTGCAGCAACGCAAACGGCCGCATCAGCGGATAGGTCGGGTTATGCAACGGCTGCAGGGAGATATACGCCAGCCGGTAGGTGTAGCTGTCATAGCCCGGTACAGGCAGGGTTGCCACATCCATCAGGCAGACGGCCAGCGCCAGCCCGGCCAGCAAGCCCGCCTGCGGCCACCCCTCTGCCCGGTCTAATGCTTGCCCCAGCAGGACATAGGCGAGCGCAGAGGTGCTGGCGTAGGCTGCTGCACCGACCAGAATGCCGGCAACCGTGAGATCACCCCCTGGAATCATCCCTGCCAGGGCTACCGCCAATGCCTGGAACAGAAAATGTGGCAGTGGCGTTGTCCCGCTTTCGAGTACGGCAGCCGCAAAGTTCAGATGCACCCAGTAATCGTCGGTCGTCTGTACCGCCTGGCTGAGCAAATAGCCGTAGAGCAGCGCCGTCACCCCGACAGCGCCGATCAGCCCCACCGCGTCGTAGCGGCTCAGGGATAGTGACAGGCGGAGTCGCGCTCCGCGCCAGACATCCGCCGCCAGGACGGCCAGCAGCACCGCGCCACACAGCGCCAGCAGGCCCGCCGGGTACAGCAGCCGGTTAGGCGGGAAGCGATAGTTGCGCTGGCTACCGTCTCGGAAAGTGACCGTCAGGCGCAGATCGTGAATATCGGCTCCGCACAGGTGTCTTTCCCCCTGGCCGGTGACGGCTTCGCCGTTGAGCCACACCTGCTGGATGCCCTCTACCGTCCAGACCAGCATTGTACAATCGTCGGGAGGGCGGATCGGTGTCGCGCTGAAAGAGACCAAACCGCCGCGTTCCGCAGTCCAGATCGTCAGCGGTGCGGGGTTAACGAACAGCCAGATCAACCAGGCGCCGATCCCCGCTGCTGCTAGCAGCAGCATCCCGGTGATGATTTCCCGCCGCCGCTCATCGAGCGCCGGGAACAGCCCGATCGCCGCCGCACCACCCAGCCCGACAATAGCCGCCAGCGCCAGCCAGAACTCGCCGCGTCCGGTCAGCGCCGGGATGTGCAGGGCATAAAAGCGTTCCGCGCCGCTGGAGGTGATGATCCGCAGGATGGGGGTGATGATCCCTTCGTCTTCTCTGGCGCACAGCAGGCGTGACCCTTCTCCGGTCACGCCTTCGCCGTCGAGGTAGACCTCGCGCACGCCAGCGACCGCCCAGGCCACGGTAACGCAGCCGCCGGGCAGGATTGTCCAGCGTCGGTCAGCGCTTAGATGTATCTGTGCCCCTTCATCGGCGGCGGTCAAACTGGCGCTCCCTGGCGCGATCGCCAGGACGATCAGCACGAGGGCGATCGCCAGGGCCAGCAGCCCCGCCGCCGCTGTGAGCCATCCTCTGCCCGCTGTTTTCACCGCCATGTTACGTTCCTCGCTGGCCGCTCGTTTCCGCGCCGATTGTACTGGCGCAACCAGAATCGGCAAGCTGCGGCGCAACCCACCACCAGTTTGGCGCGTATATAGCAATAGAAACCGCCAGATTGCCAAGGGGGAAACAGCCGTGTCGGAAGATCGCAAGCAGAAGCGCAAGGAAACATTCGAGTTCTCCACGCAGGATGTGGGCAAGCGGCTCCAGCAACTCCTGGAAGACATCAACGCCTACCAGGTAATCCTGCGCCGTCAGGACGGTTCCACCATCGTCAGTCTGCCGGGTCTGGTTGCGCTGGTCATTGGGCTGGTGGTGCCACAGCTGGCCCTGCTGATCGTCATCGCCCATCTGCTGGACCTGCTGAAGGTCGCCATCAACCGCCGCGACTGAGCAATCCGGGTATGCAACGAGCCGGGTGTATCGGACACCAACCAGGCCATTGCTCTTGTCGGTCAGCTTTCAGGTCAATTTATCGGTAGCGGGGGCCAGCCTTCCAGGGCTGGCCCCTGGTTGTTCTGCCCGGAATACCTGTCCAGATTGCCCGAATCAGCTTCCAGCTATATACTGAAAAAAGCTCAGGGACAGGGTAACGGCCAGCTAGGCCACCTGCCTATCCCTGGCACGGGCAGGGAGGGGGCATCTCTTCGGCAGTCACTGCCCGTAAGATTAGGATTTCCTGATGTAATATAGGTCAAGTAAGGAGAGAGAGAAGTGAAGCTCAGACTGACCCTGTTGCTGGTCGCTGCTATGCTGCTGGGCCTGATCCCCTCTGTTAGTGCACAGGGTGGTGAAATCGCCCTGACGATGGGATCGTGGCGTGTCGATGATGTTGCTCAGATGCAGGTGATCCTGGACGCCTTCCACGCCGTTTATCCCAATATCACCATCACTTTCGACCCGACCAACCCGCCCGACTACAATGCCACGTTGCGCACCCAGCTTGAAGGCGGCACAGCCCCTGACCTGTTCTACCTGCGCTCCTATGCCACCTCCCGCCAGCTCTTTGAGGAAGGCTATCTGGAGCCGCTGGGCGACCTGCCCGGTCTGATGGAGAACTTCACCGAGGCTGCGCGCGCCCCGTGGGCGACTGACGATGGCCTGCCTTACGGCGTGCCCTTCATCGCTGTGTCGCACGGCGTCTACTACAACATCGATCTGTTCAACGAGCTGGGCCTGGAAGTCCCCCAGACCTGGGAAGAACTGCTGGCCGTTGCTCAGGCGATCAAGGACGCCGGCTATGATCCCTTTGCCAACGCCAGCGGTGACGAGTGGACGATCGCCGAGATCGTGTTCATGAACATCGCCCCGACCTTCATCGGTGGCTATGAGGGCCGCCAGGCCTACCTGAATGGCGAGCGCTGCTTCAACGACGAGCATGCTGTCGCCGCCTTCCAGGCGGTGGCTGACCTGGCGCCCTTCCTGCCGGAAGGCCAGGAAGCGCTGACCTACTACGACAGCCAGCAACTCTTCCTGATGGGCGAAGCGGCCATGTGGCTGGGCGGCTCCTGGGACATCCCCTTCTTTGAGAGCGAGGCGCCGGACTTCGAATGGAGCGTCTTTGGCATCCCCGCCCCGGAGGGCCAGGAGCAGCGCTATGTGACCTTCCACATGGATGCGGGCATGGGCCTCAACGCCGCCGCACCTGACGACCACAAGGAAGCCGCCAAGCTCTTCCTGGAGTGGATGACCACGCCAGAGTTCGCTACCCTGATGGGCGACACGCTGCCCGGCTTCTTCCCGATCTCCAACCATCCGATTGAGCTGAGCAACCCGCATGCCAACGCATTCCTGGCCCTCAACGAGGGTGCTGGCCTGGATGTCCGCTGGGCGTGGGAAAAGCTGCTGGATGGCCAGCCTGACGGCTACACGCTGATGCAAAACGGTGCGCTGGCCGTGATCGCGGGCACGATGACCCCGCAGGAAGCCGCTGATGCGCTGCAGGAAGGCCTGGCCCAGTGGTTTGAGCCAGCCCAGAACTGCCCCGCCGGGATGTAGTTTCATGGCGTAGCGTGTTACACTGGGGGCGATCCAGCGATCGCCCCCATTTGTTCTGGGTACCGCCAGCTAGCGACAGGAGCCGCCTATGGCTAACTCAGTCCTTGCGCCGGCGCGGGCCAGCGAACAGGTCGAGATCACGCGCTGGGATGTCCAGCGGCGACGCACCTGGGTGCTCTTCCTGATCCCGGCTCTACTCATCTACACGATCTTCATGGCCTTCCCGCTGTTCAACTCGATGCGGCTGAGCTTTTATCAGGGCCAGGGCCTGACGCCCGACCGTTATGTCGGCTTTGAGAACTATGTCACCCTGTTCACCAATCCGCTGTGGCGCGACCGTTTCTTTAACGCTGTCGGCAACACGTTTGTCTTCTTTGCCATTCACATGCTGGTCCAGAACACCCTGGGCCTGCTCTTTGCCACCCTGCTGAGCAACACCCGTCTGTTCGCTCGCAACGTCTACCGGGCGATCATCTTCACCCCGGCGACCATGTCTGTCCTGGTGACCGGCTTCCTGTGGACGCTGATCCTCAACCCGCGCTGGGGGATGCTCAACCAGGTGCTGGAATGGGTCGGGCTGGGAGCGCTGGCCCGCCCCTGGCTGGGCGATGCTAACCTGGCTCTGCCGGTGATCTCGCTGGTCTCGTCCTGGCAGTGGGTGGGCCTGCCCACCATGATGTTCCTGGCCGGGCTGCTGACCATCTCCGACGAGCTGAGTGAGGCGGCGCGCGTCGACGGCGCGAGCGCCTGGCAGATTTTCTGGCGGATCAAGCTGCCGCTGCTCCGTCCGACCATCGGTATTGTCTCTGTGCTAACCTTCATCGGCAACTTCAATGCCTTCGACGTGATCTTCGCCATGGCCGGGGCGCGCGGCGAGCCGGCTTACGCCACCGACCTGCTGGCGACTTTCTTTTACCGCACGGCCATCGCCGGAGAACACCCGGTGGCCCAGCCGAATATGGGCCTTGGCGCGGCGGTAGCGACCTGCACCTTCCTGATCCTGCTGACCGGCGTGAGCCTGTGGTTACGCTTTGGCCGCGGCGGGGAAGAAACCCTGGCGGGCTAGGAGGTACGCACGATGACCCGACGCTTTTCCCCCGGCATGATCGTCACCCATCTGGTCCTGCTCGCCTGGTCGCTGGTCGTGCTGATCCCGGTCTGGACGATGCTGATCAACTCGATCAAGCCCAAGCGGGAGATCTTCCGCAACCCGTTTGGCCTGCCCTCAGAGATCACCCTGGACGGCTACAGCAACGCCTGGACAGCCGGACGCTTTGACCTGTACTTCCGCAACAGCATCATCGTCAGCGTGGCCTCCCTGCTGCTGATCCTGCTATTTGGCTCGCTGGCGGCGTACGCCCTGGCCAACTGGCGTTCGCGCCTGTCCAGCATCCTGTACATCTACTTCATTGCTGGCTTGATGATCCCGATCCGCCTGGGCACGATCAACCTGTTCCAGATCATCCAGAGCCTGGGGCTGACCGATAACCTGCTGGGGTTGATCCCGATTTACGTGGCGATGGGGATGCCGATCGCGACGTTTGTACTGACCAGCTTCATCCGTTCGGTGCCCGCCGAACTGAGCGACGCGGCGCGCATCGACGGAGCCAGCGAGTGGCGGGTGTATCTCTCCGTGATTCTGCCGCTGATCCGCCCGGCCCTGGCGACAGTGACCATCTTCAACCTGTTGCCGATCTGGAATGATCTGTGGTTCCCGCTGATCTTCATCCGTAATCAAGAGGCGCGGACGGTCACGCTGGGCGTGTCGCTGCTCTTTGGCCAGTACCAGACGGACTGGACACGGGCGCTGGCGGCGCTATCGATGGCCGCCGTGCCGGTGCTGGTGGCTTACCTGCTGATGTCCAGCCAGTTCATCAAAGGGCTAACGGCTGGCGCGATCAAGGGCTGATCCACAAGGAGCGAACATGAACGGCAAAGAACGCATCGCGCGGGCCATGCGCTTCCAGTTGCCGGATCGCGTCCCGGTGATGTGCCAGCTGGCGCTGGGCCACTACTTCCTCAACCTGCGCGACCGGCTCAAACCGCACGAAATCTGGTTCACCAGCGAGGGCTTTGCCGAGGCGCTGTTGACCCTGCGCGAACGCTACCGCTTCGACGGCATCCTGATCAACATCCCCGGACGTGACCCCGACTGGCGGCGCGAGGTGCGCTCCATTGAGGAGACCGAACGCGGCGAGATTGTCACCTGGAAGGACGGCCTGCGTGTCCTCTTGCCCTGGGATGATAACGCCCTGCTGGAGCCGGATGACCCGACCAAAGCGCCGTACCCGGACTTCATGACCTTCGACCCCGACCGTGACCTGGAGCGGGTTGACGATTTCCCGCGCTACACCTGGGGCGTCTACCACACCCCGCACCTGCCCGGTAAGGCGCCCGGTCTGCTCCGCCAGCCGCCGGACTACTTCAGCCGTACGATCCGGCTGGTGCGGGCGGCAGTCGGGGAGACGATCTCCATTCACGGCGAGACGTTCTCCCCCTTCACCCACCTGATGGAACTGTTCGGCTACCAGAACGCGCTGATGTTGCTGGTGATGGATGCCGGACGGGCGTCAGCCATCCTGGACCGGCTGGCGGAAGCCAGCATCGCCTGGGGGGTGGCTCAGGCCGCCGAGGGCGTGGACGCCGTGCTGATCTCGTCGGCCTTCGCTGGCGGTGGCTTTATTTCCCCGGAGATGTACCGCCAGTTCGTTGTGCCTGCTGAGCGCAAGGTGGTGGATGGCATCCATGCCAGGTATCCCGACCTGCCCGTTTATACCCACACCTGTGGCAAACTGAACGACCGCCTGGAATTGATGCTGGAGACGCATACCCAGGGCGTGGACACGCTCGATCCGCCACCACTGGGCAACACCACCCTGGCCGACGCCAAGCGGCGCATCGGTGACCGGCTCTTCATCAAGGGCAACATGAACGCCGTGGAAATCCTGACGGACGACCGGGAGCAGATGTTCCAGCGGGCGCGGGAAGCGGTGGAGATCGGCAAGCCGGGCGGCGGTTACATCCTGAGCACGGCCTGCTCGGTTGCGCCGCATGTCGAGCCCTGGAAGCTGGAAATGTTGGTTGATATCGCTGAGGAATATGGCCAGTACTGACAGAGAGCCTTTGCCCCGGATCGGCACACGTGACAACAGTCGCCCCGACCGGCGAAAGATATGCATGGCAGCGGGACGCAGGTGTGCTACGATAGGGCCTTTGGGCTTCCGGAGCCGCATGCAGACCCGGCGAGACACGTAGCGCATGACCGACAACGCATATTCCACTCCATCCGAGACTCACCGTCTGATCCTGCTACCCTCCGGGCGGCGCGGAGAGGTGCCGCATGGCACAACCGTGCTGGCGGCGGCAGCGATGCTCGGCGTCGAGATCGAATCGATCTGTGGCGGGCGGCAGACCTGCGGCAAGTGCCTGGTCGCCCTGGAGCGCGGGACCTTCCCCCGCCACGGGATCACTTCTGCCGATGAACACCTTTCCCCGCCGGATGAGGCCGAGATCGCCTACGCCCGCAAGCATGGCATCAACCTGCGCGAACGGCGTATGGCCTGTGCGGCGCGTATCCTGGGCGATGTGCTGATCACCGTCCCGGAGGAAAGCCAGGCCCGCAAGCAGGTCATCCGCAAGGCTGCCGGCAATCTGACCATCGAGGTCGCGCCTGCTGTGCGCCTGGTTTACGTGGAAGTCGAACCGGCCACGCTGGGCGGCCCGGCGGACTGGCAGCGCGTACAGATCGCCCTGGCCGACCAGTGGGGCCTGCACGATCTGACGATCGACCCGGTCATCTTGCGCCGCCTGCAGGCCGCCCTGCGCGAAGGCGACTGGAAGGCCACCCTCACCGTCTGGCAGGGGCGGGAGGTGATCCGCGTCGCCCCAGGCTACGATGAGCGGTTATACGGCCTGGCCGTCGACATCGGCACGACCACCGTCGCCGCTTACCTGTGCGATTTGCGCACAGGCGCGGTGCTGGCGACCGAGGCCATGATGAACCCGCAGGTGCGTTACGGCGAAGACCTGATGAGCCGTATCTCCTACGGCATGGCCGAGCCGGGAGGTGTGGCCCGGATGCACCGGGCGATCATCAAAGCGCTGAACGATCTGGCGGCGCAGGCCGCCACTACCGCCGGGATCACGCCTGACGCCATCACCGACGCTGTACTGGTGGGCAATACTGTGATGCATCACCTGCTGCTGGGCATCGACCCGACTTACCTGGGTGCAATGCCCTTTGCGCTGGCCACCCATGACGCGGTAGACGTCAAAGCCCGCGATCTGGGTCTGACCGCCCTGCACCCCGGCGCGATGGTGCATGTCCTGCCCTGCATTGCCGGGTACGTTGGCGCGGATAACGTCGGCGTCCTGCTGGCCGAACAGCCCACCCTGGACGATGGCATCAGCCTGATTGTGGATATCGGCACCAACGCCGAAATCCTGCTTGGCAACCGCGAGCGCCTTCTCTCCGCCTCCAGCCCGACCGGCCCTGCCTTTGAAGGCGCACACATCAAGCACGGGCAACGTGCTGCGCCGGGGGCCATCGAACGGGTGCGGATCGACCCGGCGACCGGGGCCGTGCGCTATCGCGTGATCGGCGATGAGCGCTGGAGCGATATGCTGGACGAGGGCGAATCGCTGCGTCCTACCGGCATCTGTGGCTCTGGTATCATCGAAGTTGTGGCCGAGCTTTTCCTGGCCGGGCTGATCGATCGCACCGGGCGCTTCGTCCCTGATGCACCAGCGCGTTGCCCCGCGGTGCGCTGGCAGGGCAACCTGGGCGAACTGGTGCTGGCCGGCGCGGAGGAAAGCGCCACCGGCCAGCCGATCGTCGTCACCCAGAAGGACATCCGCGCCATCCAGCTGGCCAAAGGTGCGCTCTACGCCGGGACGCGGATGCTGATGGATCGGCTGGGCGTCGACCATGTTGATCGCATCCGGCTGGCCGGGGCATTCGGCACTTACATCGATCCGTACCACGCTATGGTGATCGGGATGCTGCCTGACTGCGACCTGGAACGTGTCGTCGCGGTGGGTAATGCCGCCGGGGATGGGGCGCGGCTGGCCCTGCTCAATGTCGAGCAGCGGGCGCTGGCCCGCCGGGCTGCCCGGCAGGTCGAATATGTGGAGACGGGCGGCACACCCATCTTCCAGGAACGCTTCGTGGAGGCGATGACACTCCCCCACGCCCATGACCCGTTCCCGCGGCTGGCCGCCATCCTGCCGCCGGGCGCTGCCAATCGTTGATCAAGGATCGTCAGCACGGAGAGAACACCATGAAAACCACCCTGCAGGACCTCCTGGCCGCCGGAAAGTCCATCATCGCCGACGGCGCAATGGGGACTATGCTCTTCAGCCTGGGGCTGGAACAGGGCCGCGCCCCGGAACTGTGGAATGTCGAGCAGCCGGATAAGGTGCGCAGCGTCTACCGGGGTTATATTGAAGCCGGGGCGCAGATCATCCTGACCAACAGTTTTGGCGGTTCGCGCTTCCGGCTGGGCCTGCACGGTCTGGGCGACCGCGCCGCCGAGTTGTGCCGCGCCGCCGCTGCACTGGCCCGCCTGGAAGCCGACGCTGCCCCCCATCCGGTGGTCGTCGCCGGTTCGATCGGCCCGACCGGGCACATGCTGGAACCGTTTGGCCTGTTGAGCGTAGCCGAAGCGACCGCCGCCTTTGCGGAACAGGCCCGCGCCCTGGTGGAGGGCGGCGCGGATGTCCTGTGGATCGAGACGATGTCCGACCTTAACGAGGTGCGGGCTGCCGTGGAGGGTTGCCGACAGGCCGCGCCGGGCGTCCCCTATGTCACCACGATGACCTTTGACACCAACGGCCGCACGATGATGGGCGTCACGCCGGAACAGGCCATCGCCGAACTGGGGGCGCTGGGGCCGCTGGCGCTGGGCGGCAACTGCGGCAAAGGTCCCGATGAACTGGAGGCCGTCATCAACCGGATGCGGGCCGTGAACCCGGATGTTGTGCTGGTAGCCAAGGCTAACGCCGGTCTGCCGCGCCTGGAAGGCGGCGCGGCGGTCTACGACGCCACGCCGGAGGTGATGGCCGATTTCGCCGTCCGCCTGCAGGCCGCCGGGGCGACGATCATCGGCGCCTGCTGCGGCAGCACCCCGGCCCACATCCGCGCTATCGCCGAACGCTTGCAGATCGGTTGACCCGGCTGACTTCCAGCGAAAGCGAGGATACCCATTCGATGCGCGCCACCAAGATTGTCGCTACCCTCGGCCCGGCGGTCGATTCCTATGAGTCGATCGTCCGGCTGATCCAGGCCGGGATGAACGTCGCCCGCCTTAACTTTTCGCATGGCGATCATGCGGAACACGCCCGGCGTATTGAGCTGGTACGGCGGGCCGCCGCTGAACTGGGCCAGCCTGTCGCCATCCTGCAGGACCTGGCTGGCCCCAAGATGCGTACCGGCGAGCACCTCCACGATGAGCCGCTGGTTTTGAAGGCAGGCCAGCAATTCACCCTGACTACCGACGACGTGCTTGGTACATCCGAACGGGTCAGCACCACCTACAAAGCCCTGCCGCAGGATGTCCATCCTGCTGATCGCATCCTGCTCTCTGACGGGCGGATCGCTCTGGAAGTGCTGGAAAAAACGGCCACGGAGGTGATCTGCCGGGTCTGCAACGGCGGCGTGTTGCGCCCCAAGCAGGGCATCAACCTGCCCGGCGTCAACATCAGCGCCCCCAGCGTCACCCGCAAGGACATCGCCGATCTGGAGTTCGGCCTGGCCCATGACGTGGACTACGTGGCAATTTCGTTTGTGCGCCGCGCCGGGGACGTGGAACAGGTCAAGAAGCTGATCGCCGGGGCCGGGCGCAACGTGCCCGTCATCGCCAAGATCGAGCGACCAGAGGCGCTGGCCGTGCTCAATGACATCCTGGACGTCGCCGATGGCGTGATGGTCGCCCGCGGCGATCTGGGCGTCGAAATCCCGCTGGAGCAGGTTCCGCTGATTCAGAAGCACATCATCGCCGCCGCCAACCGCCGCGCCGTGCCGGTCATCACCGCCACCCAGATGCTCGAATCGATGATCAACGATCCTTCACCTACCCGCGCCGAGGTCAGTGATATCGCCAATGCCATCCTGGATGGCAGCGACGCCGTGATGCTCAGCGGCGAAACGTCAATCGGCCAGTATCCGGTCGAGGCCGTACAGACGATGGCCGCCATCGCCGCCGCTGTCGAAACCAGCGGTACGCTACCCCCGCATTCCCATACCGATTCTACCGACTGGGTACTGCACGAGGTGCAGACGATCCCGCAGGCCATCGGCACAGCGGTCAGCGCGATCACCAAGGCGCTGGCGGTGAACGCCATCTGGGTCTTCACCCAGTCCGGGCGGACAGCGCGGCAGGTTTCCCATTACCGGCCGGCAGTGCCGATCATTGCCCTGACGCCCTATGATCATATTTATCGCCGCCTGGCGCTGCTGTGGGGCGTGCAGCCGCTCAAATCGGACTACTACGAGGATGATCTTGAGTTCTGGCAGCAGATTATCCCGACGGTCATCCAGAGCGGGTATGCCAGACCCGGCGATACCGTAGTCATCACCGGCGGGCATCCGTTTAACCAGCACGGCCCGACCAATTTCCTCAAGATCATGCAGATCGGGCAGGAGTAGCGGCGCTGGCGGAACGGCGCAGCTCCAGAAGGCGACCAGGCGAGGGGGGCTTCCCGCGCCTGGTTTTCTTTGGGCGTTTCCCGGTGGTACGATCCGGTGCAGGTCTGAGCAGCCTCCCTGGTACAGGAGTGTTGGTCGATGAGCTATCGCACGCTCGATGACTGGATCCGGCAGGAAGCGATTCCGTTCGACCTCGATTCGCCAGCCACCCTCACCGCCGCTGTTGACGGCATCCTCACCTCCCTGGATGATTCAGTAGTCTTGCTCGGGCTTGGCGAGGCGCTCCACGGTGGCGAGGAGATTCTTGCTTTCCGCAACCGGCTCTTCCAACGGCTGGTGGTCGCCCATGGTTTCAGCGCCATTGCCATCGAGAGCAGCTTCCCCATGGGACGGATCGCCAATGACTACGTGGTCGGTCGCGGCCCGGATTCGTATGAGGCCGTGCGGGATGCCGGTATCAGCCATGGCTTCGGCCAGCTTGAAGCCAACCGCGAACTGATCGAGTGGATGCGGGCCTATAACGCCGATCCGGCCCACCGGGTCGAACTTCACTTTTACGGCTTCGATATGCCGGTTGCCACAGGCAGCATGGCCAGCCCGCGGCAGGTGCTGTACGCTGTCCTCGATTACCTGGCAGCCCTGGAGGTCGCCGGTAGCGAGGAGTACCGCCAGCGGATCGAGCCGCTGCTTGGCGCGGATTCCGACTGGGAAAATCCAGCGGCGAATATTGACCCGACTCAGGCGGTGGGACTCTCGCCCGCCGCGACCGCTCTGCGCATCACCACAGAAGACCTGCTGACCGAGTTGCGGGTGCGCTGCCCGGAACTGGTCGCCAGAGGCGGCCAGGATCGCTATCTGGAGGCCGCCCACTACGTGGCTATAGCCCGGCATCTGCTGAACTACCATGCCGCGACGGCAGCCGGTGCGGACTTTGGCTTCCGGCTTGGCATCCGCGACGCCCTGATGGCCGACAACCTGGCCTATATTGTGTGCCGCGAGGAGGGGCGGGGGCGTGTCCTGGCTTTTGCCCACACCAGCCACCTGCAGCGCGGGCAGGCCGTCTGGCCGTGGTATACCTTCTGGCCAGCGGGATCGCAACTCAATACGATGTTCGGCCCGCGTTACGCCGTCATCGGCACAGCGGTAGGAACCTCCGAAGCGAACGGCATCGGCCAGCCCGAACCCGGTTCCCTGGAGGCGCGGCTGACAGCCCTGCCGGGCACGGCGCTGGCCATCCCGACTCACCGGGGCGCCGGGCTGCCTGATGCGGAACTCGCCGCGTTGCCGACGCGCTCCGGCAGTGCCAGGAATCCAAGCTATAGCCCGTTAACCGCCCGGAGTTTCACTGACTTCGACTGGCTGGTCGTCCTGGATTCCGTCACTTACACCCGTGGCGGGCCACCGCTGGAGGGTAGCGGGGCATAGGCGGGAGGCGCGGGTGATCGGTGGCGATCGGGTGGCGATTCGCGTCGGGTGTGCGCCGTTTTTATGTTGAAGGGAGAAGCCCCTATGACCGTGGCGAAAATTTTGGCGGCTATCGGTTTTGTGATCATGGCCGTCGCCATCATCTATGGCCTGGCCAGCGCCAGCTTTGGCACAGAAGGTGCGGTGATCGTGGCCCTGACCTGGGGCCGTATCACGCTGATCGATATCTACATCAGCTTCCTGCTGATCTGGGGCTGGATGCTCTACCGCGAAGCGTCATGGCCGCGGGCGTTGATCCTGCTGGTGCTGATGATCGTGCTGGGCAGCCTGACCGCTACCGGCTACACGCTTTACGCGCTGGCGACCAGCGGCGGCGACTGGCGGCGCTTCTGGCTGGGCCGGCGGGTCTGATCAAACAGGCGCGGCGAGGGCGGGCAAAGTCGCCAGCCACGGTGACGCCGGGTCGGCTTCTGCCGCCAGGGGTAACAGCAGCGTCTCGATTCCGGCCAGCGATTCGCAGCGCAGCAGGCCGCGCCGCAGCTCGGCAGCGCCGGGTGCGTCCAGCCGGTAGCGGGAGAAGTGCTTGCGCAGTTCCAGGACGGTGACGGCCTCGCTGTGCCGGGCGAAGGCCATCGCCAGCCGGGCGTGATGCAGGGCGATGGCGGCTCGTTCCGCCGGGGTTGGCCCCGGCAGCGGTTCCCCGGTGTGTAGTTCGTGGGCGATCTGGCGGAAGATCCAGGGGTTACCCCGCGCCGCGCGCCCGATCATCACCCCGTCGCAGCCGGTGTGGGCGAACATGCGGGCTGCGTCGGCGGCACTGGCTACGTCGCCATTGCCGATCACGGGGATGCGCACAATCTCCTTAACCCGGCGGATGATGTCCCAGTCGGCCCGTCCGCTGAAGCCCTGCCGGGCATAACGGGCGTGTACAGCGATCAGCTTCGCACCGGCATCCTCGGCGGCGCGGGCAAATTCGAGCGCCGTCGGGCGCTCCTCGTCCCAGCCGCTGCGGACCTTGACCGTCACCGGCACATCCACCGCCCTGACCACTGCTTCCACCACACGGGCCGCCAGGCGCACGTCGCGCAACAGGGCTGCTCCCGCGCCCTTCTGGGCCAGTTTGGGCACCCAGCAGCCCATGTTGATGTCCACAATCTCCGCCCCACGGGCGACCACTTGTTGCGCCGCGGCGGCGATGACTGCCGGATCGCTGCCGTAGAGCTGGACGGCGATCGGACGCTCGTCCCGCTCCCAGGCAGCAATATCCAGGGTGCGGCGGTTGCGGCGGGTGATACCATCGCTGCTGATCAGTTCGGTATAGACCAGGCCACAGCCACCCAGAGCGCGGATCAGCACCCGGAAGGGATAGTCGGTGTATCCGGCCATCGGAGCCAGGATCAGCGGGGGATCGATGGTGATGCCGCCGAGCGTCAGCGGCTGGAGCGTGGATACGGTCATGGGCCTCCGGCAAGGGTACAGCAGGGCAAAACAGCGGCAAGTATAGCGTCAAAGCCGGTGTGTGAAAAAAAGAAGGGTGGGGGGGCAGAACCTGTCAGTCATGCTGGCGGCCCCCTGCTGCCGGTGGTGGATCGCCAGTTGCCTTTACCTTGGCCTCCAAAATAGCTGGCGAAGCTGGCCGCCCTGCGCTATAATGACAACTCTGGTTCGCACAATTGTTCGCTTCTGAGTTGTCCGTTCCCCGTGACCGGGCAACATCGCGTTACCCCGTTCCGGTTACCAGCCACGCTAAGATTATAGTGCTGAGGGCCTCCCCCATGCCTGACTTCCAGCTTGTCTCAGAGTTCAAGCCCACCGGTGACCAGCCCACTGCTATTGCCGGGCTGGTGGACGGCCTGCGGCGCGGCCTGAAGCATCAGACGCTGCTCGGCGCGACCGGTACCGGCAAGACCTACACCATCGCCCAGGTGGTAGAGAAGGTCAACCGTCCGACGCTGGTCATGTGCCACAACAAGACCCTGGCCGCGCAGCTTTACAGCGAGTTCAAAGAGTTTTTCCCGCACAACGCCGTCGAGTATTTCGTCAGCTACTACGATTACTACCAGCCGGAAGCTTACGTCCCGCAGAAAGACCTCTATGTCGAGAAGGAAACCGACATCAATGAGGACATCGACCGCCTGCGGCTCTCGACCACCACCTCGGTCATGAGCCGCCGCGATGTGCTGGTCGTAGCCTCCGTGTCGTGCATCTACGGACTGGGCAGCCCGGAAGCCTATGGTAAGGTGGTGCTCAATTTACGCGTCGGCCAGATGATCCGCCGCGACGTGATCCTGCGCCACCTGGTGCACATTCACTACAAACGCAATGAATTTGAGCTAAAAGGAGGGTCCTTCCGCGCCAAAGGCGATACGCTGGAGGTCATGCCGCCCTATGATGACTTCGCTTACCGGATCGCCCTGTGGGGCGACCAGGTGGAGCGGCTGCAGATCGTCAACCCGCTGACCGGCGAGATTCTGCAGGACCTCGACCAGATCGACATCTACCCCGCCAAGCACTTCATCACCGAGGAGGATAAACTCCAGGCGGCCATCCGCGACATTGAGCACGAACTGGAACAGCGCCTGGCGGAACTCACCAAGGAAAACCGTCTGCTGGAAGCCCAACGCCTGGAGCAGCGGGTGCGCTACGACCTGGAAATGCTGCGCGAGCTGGGCTATTGCTCCGGAATTGAGAACTATTCCCGCCACATGGATCAGCGCCCGCCGGGCAGCCCGCCCTGGACGCTGTTGGACTACATGCCGGCCGACTTTCTGCTGGTCATCGACGAAAGCCATATGACCATCCCCCAGATTCGCGGCATGTACGGCGGCGACCGCTCCCGCAAGCAGACACTGGTGGACTATGGCTTCCGCCTGCCCAGCGCCCTGGACAACCGCCCGCTCAACTTCGAGGAGTTCGAAGCCCGCATCAACCAGGTGATCTACACCAGCGCTACGCCCGGCCCTTATGAGGCCGAGCACAGCCAGCAGGTCGTCCAGCAGATCATCCGCCCGACCGGCATCCTTGACCCGGCAATTGAGGTCCGCCCGGTGCGCGGCCAGGTCGATGACCTGCTTGGCGAGATTCAGGCCCGCGTCAACCGCGGCCAGCGCACCCTGGTCACCACCCTGACCAAGCGCATGGCCGAAGACCTGGCTGATTACCTCAACGAGATGGGCATCAAGGTGCACTACCTGCACTCTGAGATCGAGACGCTGGAACGGGTGGACATCCTGCGTGACCTGCGTATGGGCGTCTATGATGTGGTGGTCGGGATCAACCTGCTGCGCGAGGGTCTGGACCTGCCGGAGGTCTCGCTGGTGGCCATCCTGGACGCCGACAAAGAAGGTTTCCTGCGTTCTGAATCGGCCCTGATTCAGACGATTGGCCGCGCCGCGCGCCATGTGGAAGGCCGCGTGATCATGTACGCCGATCACATGACCGAGGCCATGCGCAACGCGATCGGCGAGACCAACCGCCGCCGGGCTGTCCAGGAAGCCTACAACCGTGAACACGGCATCGTCCCGCAGCAGATCGTCAAGGAAATCCGCGACCTGACCCAGGCCGTCCGTCAGAGCGCCGCCCCGGAGAAAGCCGAGCGCCCGGTCGAATCGCTGGCCGAACTCTCCGTGCTGGAGATGGAGCGCGCGATCAAGGACCTGGAGCGCCAGATGAAGGAAGCCGCCAAGCAGCTGGAATTCGAGAAGGCGGCCATGTTGCGCGACCAGGTACTGGAACTGAAGGGCATCCTGGCCCTGCGCCGGGCGGAAGGGACGGAACTACCGCTGTTCTTCGGCGATTGAGCGAAGAAGCAGCAAGGGGGTGGGGGTTGCGGGTGCATTCCAAATTTGGGGCAGGATCAAGCCGCCACAGCCCAGAGGTCACCGAAGTCGTGGCTCAAGACTGCAGAACGCAGGACAAGCATCCGCTCAACACGGGGGGATCAGGGCATTCTCAGACCAGCCGGGCGAGTATTGTTTCCAATTACCCACCCATCCTCAGTGTTCCGCCAGCTTCTCGCTTTTTTGCCCCCAATCTGGAATGCACCCCGAATCACGGGGTGCTTGACACCCCCGCAGTCGCGTGTGCTGTGATGCGCCTGGAAGGTGATGGAGCCGCAAGAGAGCGAAAGCCTTTTCCGGTTTCTGCCCGTTGTGTGCATCACGCCCGCACACCTGAAGCACACAAATCTGACCGAAGAGGAAATCGCCCAGCTGGATGATGAGGACTTGATGTTCATCAGCCACGCGATCGTGCGCCACTACACCAACGATGTGTTCTGGGAGGAGCTGGAGTTCCTGGCTCACCTGACGCTTGACGTGAAGCGTGGGGCTTCCCTCCTGAGTTGACATGGGCGCATCAGGCGGCGGATACCGCATGCTGAAGGCTTTCATGACGCATTTTGTCACTCTGGCCACGACTGCGGAGGGAGGAAAATTGACCTCGTTCCCGTATTCCCCTATGGGGCATTGGACACAGTTTGTACTCAATCAGCAGAATAGAGCATGATACAGCGGACCCACTGGGCCCGCTGCGTTTGTCTTGCCTGTTTATCGTCGTTCAGAATAGCGTCAGATTTTCCCCAGCCTGCTGCCTCACGCGATCAGTCGACCTGGTTGAAGAGCTGCGGGCGGGGGGAAGAAGGTGCGCGCATATAGCAGGCCTCTTCGCGCACCACGAGCGCCAGTTGATCCTCACCTTCCGCCCGATAAACGGTATACACCCCCACCTCGCCAGGGCGGCAGAAGCGGGTTGTCTCCCCGCTGGTCAGCGTCAGCACGCCGTTCTGCACCTGATAGGTCCCCAGATCCTCAACGGTATCCGCGTCCAGCCCTTCGTAGGACTGGTTGGCCCGGAACGTGCCATCAGCCCTGAACTGGAAGTGGAACATGCCCAACTGCCAGCGCCAGGTCCCCAGGATTTCCTCCGCACTGAGCACCGGCGTGCCGTCCCGTGCTACGGTCGCGGCGACCGTGGTATCCAGCATGGGGAATCCCTGCGCGCTGTAGGTGATTCCAGGGAAGACCGCCGCCTCCGGCGCGAGCGCCGCGGCGGCCTCCGTGTCACCGGTCAATGTTGCCAGCAAAAATGCCGTTGCGAAATGGTTGACCAGGTCATTGGCGCGCAGTTTGTCCCAGATCGCATCGGCGCATTGGAACCCCAGGCCGATGTCCACCAGCCAGGGCGAGGACGCGCAGCTGTTGGCGACAATACCGTGCTCGGCGCCGTCGAGGAGCACCAGGGCTTTGTGGGTGCTGGAGGCGTGATCAAACGCCGGGCGAATGCCCCAGTCCACCGGGGTGCCGGTATCTGCGGAGCCGCCCAGCGCCAGCAGGGGAATACTGATCGCGGCCAGCCCGTCCGGCCCGAACAGGTAGGAGTCGCCTGCCATGGTGATGATCGCGTCCACGCGTGGGTCTCCCCAGGAAGGCCACAGGCCTTCCGGTTGCGCGTCAAGCCCGGCCAGTGCAGCCATTTCCGCCTCAAACGGCTCAAACGGATCGCACAGCCAGGCAGAGGGATCGCCTGCAGCACGGGCGGCGGCACAGCGCGCATTAAAGGCGGGCAGGTCGATGCGCGCGCCGCCGGCGGCGAGTGCCGTCTGACCGCCGCTCGAGTGACCGGCTACCGCCACGCGTTTCAGGTCCAGCAGTCCCGCGAATGTGCCACCGTCAGCCGTCAGGCTTGCGGCATAGTCAAGGACCCGGGTGATGTCCCGCGGGTTCTCGATCGCGCTGATAGGCACCTCGCTGAAGGGGTTCTCCTGCATAAAATACACATGATCCGGATGATCGGGGGCCAGCACGACAAACCCGTAGGAGGCGGTGTGTTCGAGCAGGTTGGCATACGATGCGGGATTCGTTCCCCAGCCAGGTGAGAATACCAGCAGTGGATAGGGGGCGCCGACCATGTCCGGCGCGGCATCCTGCAGGGCGTGTCCGGCGACGGTCGGGGTGAAGTCTGGCCCAGGAATCCATTTGGCCTGGTAGGTATAGGTGACGGCTTCCGCTGCGCCGTCAGGATTCAGCGCAGGGTACCAGACCGTCAGTGGAAGGGGACGCTCGGCTTCCGGCTCGATCACCAACTGGCGCGTGCCCACCCAGTACGGGCCGTGTAGCGCGTAACCTTCCGCGAAGGGGTGCAGACCGATCCGGGGCGGCTCCTCCTGAGCCACTGCTGACGGTACGGCCATCAGCATGGGCATCACCAGGCAAGCGATCAGCGTAACGACGACAACTGTTCTGGCTCGAACGGTGAACATGGTGTAACCCTCCTCAACATCCTGGCCGTGCATCTGCGTGGTGATGATGGCGGCTATGACGGCTGATTTCATCGTATGCCGACCCTTGCCTGCGCGGGAGATGGGAAAAGGTTGGGTATTCCGGTGTGAATAGGTATGGAATCGCGTCCTGTGGCCGAAATTCCCCATACAATGAAAACAGTGTAAGTAAGTGGGAGGCGGCCATGAACGACCTGACAGGCACCGTGCTCAAAGGCTACAAAGTGCAGGAGCTGATCGGAGCAGGCGGCTTTGGCGCGGTCTACCGGGCCTGCCAGGTGACGGTCGGGCGGGAAGTCGTCATCAAGGCGATCCTGCCGCAGTTGGCTAACAACCCGGAGTTCATCCGGCGTTTTGAGATCGAAGCGCAGACGATCGCGCGGCTGGAGCACATGCATATCGCGCCGCTGTACGATTATTGGCGCGACCCGGAAGGCGCTTACCTGGTCATGCGTTACTTCCGGGGCGGCAGCCTGGCGGATGCGCTGCACGATGGCCCCTATGCGCTTGCCGCCACGGCGCTGCTGCTGGACCAGGTGGCGGCGGCGCTGGCGGTAGCCCACCGCAGCGGCGTGATTCACCGCGACCTGAAGCCGGGCAACATCCTGCTGGATGAGGATGGCAACGCATACCTGGCCGATTTCGGCATTGCCAAAGATATTGAGCGCTCAGAGATGGGACTGACCAGCGCAGATGTGATCGTCGGTTCCTTGGACTATATCTCGCCTGAGCAGGCGCGCGGCGAACCAGTCACGCCACGCACGGACATTTACAGCCTGGGGGTTGTGCTCTACGAAGTCCTGGCCGGTGAGCACCCTTTCCCTGGCTTAACCTCGGTGGAGCGTCTGTACAGGCACATCAATGACCCGCTGCCAGTGATCCCCACTCTGGATGATAGCGTGCGTGACGACGTTAACGCCGTTATACAGAAGGCAACCGCCAAGGATCCGGCTCGCCGCTACGGCGATGCGCTGGGGATGGCGGCCGCGTTTCGCGAGGCAGCCCGCCTTGACCGGGTGATGGTAGGGGATGACATCGTCGAACGGCTGACACGCCGCGAGCAGGAGATCCTGCAGCGTATGATCGCCGGGGCATCGAACCGGGACATTGCGCAGGACCTCTTTGTGGAGATCACCACCGTCAAATGGTACATCAACAAGATTTTTCGCAAGCTTGGGGTACGCAGCCGGATGCAGTGCATCGTCCGGGCGCGCGAATTGCGGCTGGTCGTTGATGGTGAGAGCGACTTCGACCTGCCTGTTCTCACCGGAGAGGGAACGGCTACCAGTCTTCTGTTTCAGCCGGAGAACCCATACAAAGGGCTGCGACCCTTTCAGGTGGCGGATACACGTGATTTCTTCGGACGTGAGAAACTGACAGCCGCCCTGGTGGCGAGAATGACAGAGCATGTTGAGTTTGCACGCTTCCTTGCAGTAGTTGGGCCAAGCGGCAGTGGCAAATCCAGTGTTGTACGCGCCGGGCTGATCCCGGCCCTGTGGCGCGGCGAACTGCCAGGATCGGAGCGCTGGTTCATCGTCGATATGCTGCCCGGAGCGTACCCGCTGGACGAATTGGAGGTCGCGCTGATGCGCGTAGCGGCGGACCAGGCGCGTAACCTGCACGAGCCACTGACCCGCGATCCGCGCGGCCTGCTGCGCGCGGCGCAGTTGATCCTGCCGGATGATGACAGTGAACTCCTGGTGATTGTCGATCAGTTTGAGGAAGTCTTCACCCTGGTTGAGGATGAGGCGGCGCGTCAGCATTTCCTGGACCTGCTGTACACCGCTGTGACCGCACCCCGCAGCCGGGTACGCGTGCTGATCACCCTGCGGGCGGACTTCTATGACAAACCGCTGCACTATCCGGAATTTGGCGAGATGGTGCGAAGTCGGATGGAAACGATCCTGCCACTCTCAGCGGACGAACTCCAGCGGGCGATTGGCAAGCCCGCCCAGCAGGTGGGGGTGATGTTTGAGGAAGGGTTAATCGCGACGATTGTTTCGGAGATTCACTACCAGCCCGGCGCGCTTCCGTTGTTGCAGTATGCCCTGACTGAATTGTTTGAAAACCGCGAGCAGTGTTCTTTGACCCATCGCGCCTACGAGCAAATCGGCAGGATTACCGGCGCGCTGGCCCGCCGCGCTGACGCGCTCTATGACGAACTCGATGAAGCGGGGCGTGAGGCTGCGCGCCAGATGTTCCTGCGGCTGGTAACGCTGGGCGAAGGCGCGGAAGACACCCGCCGCCGCGCGTCGCGATCGGAGTTACTGGCAATCGCTGTCGACCCTGATCTGATGGAGTCCCTGATCGATACCTACACCGGATACCGGCTGCTGTCGCTGGATCACGATCCGGCTACGCGCACACCGGTGGTGGAAGTTGCGCACGAGGCCATCCTGCGCGAGTGGCGCCGGCTGCAGGCCTGGCTGGATGAGAGCCGCCATGATATCCGGCAGCAGCGTTGGCTTGCGACGGCCGCCGCCGACTGGTTGAGCGCCGGACGTGACCCCAGTTACCTGTTGCATGGCGCTCGCCTGGAACAGTTCAGTAGCTGGCTGGCCCAGGCTCCGCTGGCCCTGACCCCGGAAGAACGCGAGTTTCTAGAGGTCAGCGTCACGGCGCAGCACCAGCACGACGAGACCGAACGCGAGCGGCAGGCACGTGAGCTGGCGCTGGCCAGGGAGGCCGCAGAATCGGCCCGGCAGGCCGCAGCTGCCCAGCGCCGGGCAACGCACTGGCTCCGCTTCCTGGTGGCGGGCCTGGCGGGGTTCCTGGTGATTGCGCTTGTCCTCTCCGTATTTGCCTTTGCCAAGGAGCGCGAAGCTACTGACTCGCGTAAGAAGGCTGAGCGCGAGGCTACGGTCAATCACAGCCTGGTGCTGGCCGCCAATGCGCGCGAGGAATCCGAGGTGGGTAGGGGGGACCTGGCGCTGGCGTTGGCCCTGGAGGCGGCTGCCATCGACGAGCCACCGGCGGATGTGCGTAATACGCTGGCCAATGTTGCGTTTGCTCCCGGAACCCGCATGGTACTGGCCGGACATCAGGGTGAGGTCACGGCGGTGGCCTTCAGCCCTGATGGGCACACACTCCTGTCAGCGGGGTGTTCCCACAACGTTTCTGAAGGCGGTGACTGTGATCGTGGCGAACTGATCCAGTGGAATCTGGACTCCGGTGACAGGCTGAATCGTTGGGAGGGCCATACCGGTTGGATCAACGCCGTTGCTTTCGCACCCGATCAGCAAGGCGTGATCAGGGCAGTGTCCGCCTCGGCTGACGGGACGCTGAGCGTGTGGGATGTGGCGGCAGGCCGCGAACTCCGCCGCCTGGAAAGTCATTCCGGGGCGATCAACGACGTGATCTTTGTGCCCGGCGGGCAGGCCATCCTGTCTGCGTCCGAAGACGGCGCTGTGATCATGTGGGATGCAGCCAGCGGCCAAATCCTCAGCCGGTTGGAAGGCCATACGGCATGTATCAACATGGTGGCGGTCAGCCCGGATGGCATGCGCGCGGCGACCGCATCGGATGATCGGACCATTCTCATCTGGGATATTGAGCCGGCTTCCCCGCTCTTCGGTCAGGTTGTGCGGCGGTTTGAGGGGCATAGCTCGGGTGTTTTGGGCGTGGCTTTTGTGTCGGACGGTGCGGCGATTCTCTCCAACAGTTCGGACCTTTCCTTCCGCCTGTGGGATGTGCAGACCGGCGTTGAGCTCCGGCAGCGGATGATCGGCGCCTATGGTGGTGGCATCGCGGTTAGCCCGAACGGCCGCACGGTGCTGTTCCCGATTGGCACGGAGCTTTACCTGTGGGACACCGAAGTTTGGTGGCAGGATCAACTGCTGACCGGGCATACGCAGCGCATCTGGGATGTGGCATTCAGTCCGGATGGCGGGCTGGCGGCAACCGCCTCCAGCGATGGGACGGTCCGGATATGGAACATTGCTGTGCAGGAAGAAGTGCATCGCTATAGCGCAGAAGCACCGATCTTTGCACTTGAAGTCAGTCCGGATGGTAGCCGGCTGGTGGCTGGCGAAGGCACGTCCGCAGGCAATCTGTGGGTATTCGAAACATCATCTGCGGCTTTGGCTCGCCTGATTGAAGGTCAGGGGTTGACCGTTGCGCCGGGCGCCATTGCCCTTGACCCCGGTGGGCGGTATGCCCTGGTAGCAGCCCTGGAAACGGATAGCCAGGTGATGGCCTCTCGTCTCACGTTGTGGGATCTCGATTCAGGAGAAGCGAGCCAGGAAATGAACGGGCGTAAGTTTCCCTATCGAAGTACGGCTTTCAGCCCGGATGAGAGGTACGCGCTCGTTGGCACGCAGGACTTCAGCGAGGATGACCTGGGTGGTGAGCTGTTTCTCCTGGACCTGGAGACCTGGGAGATCGTCAGGCAGTTTGATACCTCGGAAGACATCACCTCGATCGCGTTTAGCAGGGATGGAACGCAGGCGATAAGCGGGTCGTGCTATTTTGAGGACGCCACACGCTGGGATATCGCCTCCGGCCAGGCAATCCGATCCTATCCGGAGCAGCCGGCGTGTGTGCTGAGTATCCTCTATGGCCCCGACGAAACCACGATCATCACCGCCAGCAATGATGGCAGCATCACGGAATGGGACAGCCAGACCGGTGAGAGGATCAGGCAGTTTGTGGGGCATGATGGGCCGGTGTGGAGCCTTGATCTCAGCGCGGATGGCCGCCTGATGGCGTCCGGATCATCGGATGGCAGCGTCATTGTGTGGGACTATGCAGGGGCCCAGGTGGTTCACCGCTACACGGGCCACATGGGCTGGATTTTCGATGTCGCATTCAGCCCGGATGCCGGGCGACTCTATTCAGCGTCTGCGGACGGTACACTGCGGGAATGGCAGGTCAGCGAGTGGTCACTCGAGGACTTACTGAGTTGGGTAAAGGCGAATCGTTACATCCGCGATTTCACCTGCGAGGAGCGCGAGCAATACCGGATAGAGCCGCTGTGTAGCTGATACGGGGTGTCGTAGCGTTCAACTGTCGCGGAAGACCTGATAGATTCGCTGTGGAGATACTCCAGAGGTAGACCAGCCGGATGCCGTTAATCCATCGCTTCACCGATGCGTGCTCCGCCGGAACGCGAAGCGCGCAATCCCCGGACGATTAGCCCCCTATGGGGCACAACCTTATACACGCTTGAGCAAGCCACGAGCCGCGTTCTGCAGCAGCTGTATCGTGGCTTTTCGCTTCCCCCGGCTCCCGTATCACCCCTCAAACGTGAACGCAATACGGCGATCCGCGCTCAGTATGCGGCGGGGATGAGCGTGCCGGACCTGGCGCGGCGGTTTGGCATCTCCGAGCAGCGGGTGCATCAGGTGCTGCGGGGGAGGAAGAAGTAGGGTGTCACCAATGTAACCACAACGAGCGGTACTGGTTCACGCTCATTAATGTCTTCTGCACCGAGAAAGTTGCCTTGCCCTACCTCTATCCAGGTGGCAAGACGAATTCGTCCCCTTTGGGATGGCTGTTCTCAGCTACTTTTGCGATTGTGCGGAATATTACTTCAAGTTCTTGAGCATACTCGTGCCAGAGTGCTTTGTCTGGAGGTGTGTCCATTATTCTTTGTCTAACATCCTCAAGTCGGCCAATAATCTCACTTGGCACTTGCGCTTGTCGCGCATGATAGATACTACGGTCCAACATGGCAATTACCTCGTTTTTCGGCCATAGAAGCTCAAGTCTAAGTTGGGTATGCTGGAGATTGTGAGCAAGCCAGAAAATGTTCCCTGGGTGATTTTTATCAAGCTGACCCTGTACCATAGGGATAGACAACAACTCGACTGTGCCTAAGGGAGTGGGAAGACTTCTTACGCGATCGATTAGCCGACTTACTGGTTCACGAAAAGACCATCCGGCAAGCACCAAAACCACCATCGGCCAGAGGTACAGTTCTCCGAGCGTTCGAATAACCTCCATTACGCGCTCGAATGGTGGCTCTTGAACTACTACGTAGGCGACCGCAAGAAGCAAAAACACATGCGAAAGACCCACTGCCTGACACGCTGCCAGTTCATAGATGTTTCTCCCTGAAATTCCTAAAGCGTGCTTGTTAAATCGTCTCTGTTTCTTGCCCTCATAAGCCTTTGGCGACGGTGATGTCAGTAAACTTCTGTAAAAAGGGGAGGCATGCGCTATCCTTTTGAAATAGCGAATTCCATTCCAAAGAAGGAAAGCTACGCGCCATGAGTCAAGTCGGAGAATAGCACCGAGCCAGCAGATCAAGCAACAGCTGAGCAACTTTTTGCAGGAGAGCCTGCCTGAAAACCGTTCGCCAAGAGGCCTAGTAGTATAGTTGAAGTACGCCCCCCGGCAGCGGTAAGATTGGCGGCAACGCCCGGTTCAAACCGCACCCAGGAGCGCCTGCCCGCTATGAGCCATTTCATCGCCCTGACCTGCGAAGCGCTGGCGCGCAGCATCTACGCCGTCGCCGCCACATCGCCGCATACCATCTCCGTGCGCCTCTTCAAGCAGGGGCTGCACAATACCCCGCGCCGTCTGCGGGCAACCCTGCAGGAGCAGATCGACGCCATCGCGCCGGGGGAATGCGACGCCATCCTGCTGGTCTATGGCCTGTGCGGCACCTCCACCGTCGGGTTGGCCGCCCGCCACACGCCGCTGGTTATCCCCCGCGCGCATGATTGCATCACCCTCTATCTTGGCTCGCGGGAACGCTACCAGGAGGAGTTCAACGCCCATCCTGGTACGTACTGGTACAGTGTCGATTACCTGGAGCGCTCCGACGGCAAAACGACGGCCCTCGGCGCAGTGGACATGACCCTCGACGAGGATCAGTACGCGGCTTATGTGGAGAAGTACGGGCAGGAGATGGCCGATATGCTGGTGGAAGAGATGCGCCGCTGGTCGCGCCATTACACCCGCGCCGTTTTCATCGATACCGGCCTGGGTGATCCGGCCCCCTACGAACAAATGGCCCGCGCCAAGGCGGAGGCCGAGGGCTGGATTTTTGAGCGCAAGGAAGGGAACCGTCGCCTGCTGGCGGCGCTGGTCAACGGCCAGTGGGACCCCGCCGATTTTCTGGTTGTGCCGCCGGGCCATGTCATCCAGCAGTCTTACACGGACGGCGTGATGGAGGCTGTGCTCGTAAGCTGAGTTGCTGCGACCGGCGTCAGCGCTGTTCCGCTTGCCGACGCCGGTCTCTCTTTCTTCGCCGAGACTACTCCCCGGTCTGCAGGCCAAAACCGCGCGGGAAGAGCGGCTCTTCCCCGGCGCTGAGCCGGCTCAGCGGCACCTGATCCATGCTGCGCGGCCAGGTGAAGGGCAATCGCCCGGTGAACGGCTGCAGGCCGAACAGCGCATCGGCCACGCCCTGGCCCTCGCTGCCGGGCAGCCAGGCCGCCACCAGTGCGTCCATATCCTCCAGTTGATCGGTGAGGATAAGTGGCCGCCCGGAGATCACGATTACGATCAGCTTCGCGCAGAGGCCGCGCATCCGCGCCAGCAGAGCAATGTCCGGCTCGGCCAGCGCCAGGTTGGCCCGGTCGCCAATGCCTTCCGCGTAGGGCTGCTCGCCTACGACGGCGATGCAGGCGTCGGGCGTCACACCGCCAGCGTTATTGAAGCGCCCGAAGCGGTCGTAGAAGACCTGCGTCGCCCCGTCAACAGCGGCCTCAATGCCCTCCAGAATGGTCGTCCCTTCGGTGATCTCGCCAACCGCGCCCTGCCACTCGATTGTCCAGCCACCGGACTGGATGCCGATGTCATCTGCTGCCTGACCGCCGACGAAGATCACCGGTGTGGCCGGGTCCAGTGGCAGGACGTTGCCCTCATTTCTGAGCAGCACCAGCGAGCGGGTCACGGCAGCGCGAGCTATGGCGCGGTGTTCCGCCGAACCAACCTGCGCCAGCAGCGCGTCATCGCCGAAGGGATGCTCGAACAGTCCCAGGGCGAACTTGACGCGCAGGATGCGCCGCACAGCGTCGTCGATCCGGGCCAGGGGTACGTCACCGTTTTCCACAGCGGCGGTCAGCGTGTCGATGAAGCGGCGGTAGTCGTAGGGCACCATGTTCATGTCGATGCCGGCGTTGATGGCTGTCACGACAGCAGCGTAGTAATCGGGCGAGATCTGGTCAATCCCACCCCAGTCGGAGACGACGAAGCCGCTGAAGCCCAGTTCGCCCTTGAGTACGTCGGTGATCAGGTAGCGCTGGGCGTGCATCTTCAGGCCGCCCCAGCTGGAGAAAGAGATCATAATGCTCTGCGCCCCGGCCTCGATGGCGGCGATGTAGGGCGGCAGATGCACGGCGCGCAGAGTCGCCTCGTCAATATCAGTCACACCCTGGTCAAGCATGTACTCGCCGGTGGTCGAGCTACCCCAGGCCGTGCCGCCATCGCCGACGTAGTGCTTGGGTGTAGCCAGCACGGTTGCCGGATCGGCCAGATCGTCCCCCTGCAGACCGCGCAGGTAGGCAACCGCCAGCCGCGTGACCAGTTCGGTGTTCTCGCTGTAGGCTTCATAGGTGCGGCCCCAGCGGATATCCTGCGGGACGGCCACCACCGGAGCGTAGTTCCAGTAGATGCCGGTCGCGATCATTTCCAGGGCGGTGACGCGCCCGATTTCCTCCATTAGAGCCGGGTCGTCCGCCGCGCCCAGACCGATGTTGTGCGGGAAGATCACCGTCCCGCGCACGTTGTTATGGCCGTGCACGGCGTCCACGCCGTAGATCAGCGGCACGCCCAGGCGCGATCGCAGCGCTTCCGCCTGGAAGCTGTTGACCATCTCGGCCCAGGCTTCTGGCGTATTGTTGAAGCGGTCGGGATAGCCGCCTCCGCCGCTGAGCAGTCCGCCGATGCCCAGTGCAGTGATATCGGCCCGGCGGATGCTGTTCTTCTCCACCAGCGTCATCTGCCCGATCTTCTCGGCCAGTGTCATCCGGGCCAGCAGGTCTTCTACCCGGTCGTCAATCGAGGCGGTGGAGTCCCGGTAGAGCGCGCCGGAGGGGAGCGGGATGGGCGTCGCCGTGGGGATCGGCGTTGGCGTGGGAGGAATAGCCGTCTGGCCGATCTCAAAGAAGATCAGCTGCCCGAAGAGCGACGGATCCAGGTAGGAGCGATCAGCAGTGTCGAAGACCGACCAGATCAGCTTGGTATCGCGGTCGGCGCGGGATGCGCCGTTGAGGTGCACCTGGAAGCCGATGACCGCCCCGTGCGCGACAGTGATGTCCCAGACGTCATTGTGTAATGGCACGGCAGCCTCAACCACGTAGCCCGTCGGCGTAGTGGCGGCGGTGGCCAGGGCATTCGCCGTCAGTCCGCGCATCCCGCCGATCACGGCCTCCTCCGGCGCACGACCAATGTTCAGGGCCGGGATGGTGATCTGGGCCACGCCATCCACATACTCGCGGAGGGTCAGGTTGCCTGTAGCATTGACATAGAACTCGACTGAGTCTTCGTTCCAGTATTCGGTGCCGTGTGCGCCGCTGATGATGTTGCTGTCGATTACATCAGCCATGAAGTAGAGGTAGGTGGCATCGGCGGCGGCGGCGAAGGTGATCGCTGGCACACCGGTGGTCAGGTCGGCGTCAGGCGGGACGGTCACGCGCGGGACGCCCGCCCAGTCGCTCAGGTTGCCGTCCAGGGTGATGGTCAACGGGAATGGCGCCAGGTAAGTCTGGCCCGGCAGGCCATCCGGGGCCAGCGGCCCCTGGGCGGCAGCGGGGATGAGCGCGGCCAGGGTCGCCGCAGCCCCCAACAACAGCACGATCAGGCGAGCAGCAGAGCGCATGGTGTTTCCCCTTTCCTGACTGGTTTGGTGTTGCAGCGGTGATACGGCGCTGCAGTGTTCACATTTCCAGTGTACACCATGCCAGGGTCGGGGTCTGCGGCAAAAACAGCCCCCGGCGGGCCGGGGGCGGGGAGCCAGCATCAGGCTTTGAGGCGATCCAGGTATTGCTTGCGGAACTTGGCGACTTTGGGCGCGATCACCACCCGGCAGTAGCCCTGCTCCGGATTGTTGCGGAAGTATTCGTGGTGGTAGTCCTCCGCCGGATAGAACGCTTCCAGCGGCACAACCTGGGTGACGATCGGCGCGGGCCACAGGCCTGCCGCGGTCACCTCTGCGATGGTCTGTTCCGCGATGCGTTTCTGCTCCGGGGAGTGGTAGAGGATGATCGAACGGTACTGCGGGCCGACATCAGCGCCCTGCCGATCGGGCGTGGTTGGATCGTGAATGGTGAAGAAGACATCCAGCAGGTCCCGGTAGGTGATGACCGCCGGGTCATAGGTGATCTGAACGACCTCAGCATGGCCGGTCAGGCCGGTGCAAACCTGGCGGTAAGTGGGGAAGGGGACATGCCCACCGGCATAGCCAGGCTCTACCTTGAGAACACCCCGCAATAGCTCATAGACCGCTTCCAGGCACCAGAAGCATCCTCCGCCCAGCGTCGCAAGTTCCGTGTTCATCCGATCAACCTTTCTCCAACCATTTTGTCTGCAAATTATACCGGATCAATCCGCTATTGGCCGGGTAGCTGGATGAGCAGTTGGTGAGACCGTGATGGGAAGTGGGTTGCAGTAACTCAGGTGACACGATGGAAGAAATCTCAATTCTTTTTTAAGGATCATTGGGCAATAAGCTGTGATAGAGTCAGGTAGAACGTTCAATTGAACGTTCACTTTCGCGGTCTGGAGGGGGCATGGCCGCCAAAACGCCTACCATGAAAGACGTGGCGCGACTCGCCGGTGTCTCCGTGCAGACAGTGTCGTGCGTGGTCAACGGGACGGGTAGCATCTCCACCCGAACCCGCCAGCGTGTGCTCCGTGCCATTGATGAACTGAACTATCGCCCCGATCCGATCGCCCGTAGTATGCGCACCCGCCAGACCCGCCTGATCGGCCTGCTGGTGTTGGACATCACCAACCCCGTTCACTCCGTGATTGCCGAGGCGGTGGAAAGCGCCGCCCACGCCAACGGCTACAAAGTCATCCTCTACAACGTCAGCAACAGCCCGGAGCGCGAGCGCGAAAGCTTGGAGGCGGTGGCTGAAGGGTTGGTTGACGGACTGGTCATCGTCAACTCGGTGGACCGCGAACGCACCCTGCGCTTTCTGGCCGAAGAAGAGATCCAGTCTGTGTTGATCGACTGCCAGTCTGATTCTGCTGTGCCGACGGTGATGGTGGATAACGTCCGGGCGGGGTATGTGGCAACCGAGCACCTGATCCGGCTAGGGCATCGGCGGATCGCTCACATTTCTGGCTCTGCGCCGATGATCATCTCTCAGCAGCGTCTGGAGGGTTACCGCCGCGCTCTGGCCGATCATGGTCTGACTTACGAGCGGGTGGTCTACCTGATGAAAGCCTCCTGGGACTGGGATTTTGCCTCTGGCTACCGGGCCATGCGCGAGCTGCTGGAAGGTGATCCGCGCCCGACAGCTGTTTTTGCTGCCAGCGATCAGATGGCCATCGGCGCGTACCGGGCCATTGTTGAGGCCGGGTTGCGCATTCCACAGGATATTTCTGTGGTGGGCTTTGATGACATCGAGGCTGCCGCTTACGCCACGCCGCCGCTGACCACCATCCGCCAGCCGTTTACAGATATGGCGGCCAGCGCGGTGACGACGCTGTTGCGGCTGATGGACGGGCAGGACGTCGAGGAGACGTTGCACATCCTGCCCTTTGAGCTGGTTGTCCGGGGTTCTACTGCGGAGGCGCCCCAATGAGGGTCATCCTGGGTCTGGAACGGTTTCTGGCTGAGCCGCCGGCAAGTGTACGGGGGCGGCGCGTCGGGCTGGTCGTCAGCGCCAGCAGCGTCGATCCCGATCTGGTCAGCACGGTGGAGCGCCTGCATGCGGCGGCCGATTTCACTCTGGCGGCCCTCTTCGGGCCGGAGCATGGCCTCCGCGGGGAAGCCCAGGCTGGTGAAAAGGTATCAACAGCGACCGATCACGTGACCGGTCTGCCGGTGTACAGCCTCTATGGAGACACCAAGAAACCCACTCCGGAGATGCTGGCCGGGCTGGACGCCCTGGTCGTGGATATGCAGGACGGCGGCGTGCGCTTTTACACGTACCTGTACACGATGGCCTATGTGATGCGGGCGGCGGCGGAAGCCGGGTTGCCGGTAATTATCCTGGATCGGCCTACGCCGCTGGGTGGCCTGAAAATCGAGGGGCCGGTGCTTGATCCGGCCTATGCCTCATTTGTCGGCCTGTACCCCATCCCCATCCGTTACGGGATGACCATCGGGGAGGCAGCCCGCCTGTTCAACGAGGCCTTCGGCATCGGCTGCGATTTGACGGTGATCCCTATGCACGGCTGGCAGCGCGCCATGTGGTACGACCAGACTGGCCTGCCGTTCATCCCGCCTTCGCCCAACCTGCCGACGCTCTCCGCGCTGACCCTGTATCCCGGCACCTGCCTGATCGAAGGCACAAATCTTTCCGAAGGACGCGGCACAACCAAACCTTTTGAGTATCTTGGCGCACCCTGGATCAGCGACCCGGAGCGCCTGGCGCGGGACCTGAACGGGTTGGGGCTGCCGGGAGTGCGCTTCCGACCGGTGTACTTTACACCGACCTTCAGCAAGCATGCCGGACAATCCTGCCGGGGGGTGCACGTTTATGTAACCGATCGGGAGATCTTCCAGCCGGTGACCATGATCCTGCACCTGATCCGGCAGGTCAGGCTGGCCTACCCCGATCATTTTAGCTGGCGGGAACCCTGGGAACCCGGGGGACATTACCCGATCGATCTTCTTGCCGGTGGCGATACGGTGCGCAGGCACCTGGACGCCAATCGCCCTATCCCGGAACTGGTCGAAAGCTGGCGGGGCGGGCAGGCGGTATTCGCCGAACAGCGGCGGGCCGCCCTGCTATACGCCGGGTGACCAGCCGGGACCATCCATCCGGTGTTGTATGACACCAGGCAATGCTATTTGTCTCAGGGAGGAAAAGATGTTGTCGAAGCGTCCTGTCGCAGTTCTTCTTATCCTGGCCGTTCTTCTGGCGGGGCTGGCCCCCGGCGTCATGGCTCAGGAGCCGATCAAGCTGACCGTGCTCACCCACTGGGGTGAGGAGCGTCTGCTTGTCGCCCAGCAGGCCATGATCGACGAGTACGTGGCGGCGCACCCCAACGTGAGCATCGAACTGCAAACTGTGCCGTTTGAGGAGCTGCTCACCCGTATTGTGACCTCCCGCACCGCTGGCACCAGCCCTGACATCTATCACATCTACAACCTGTGGCTGCCGGAGTTCACCAATGGCGGTCTGCTGGCCCCGATGCCGGAAGACCTGGCTGCCTGGGTCAGCGAGAACGCTGCCGCGACTTCTGTGGTCGGCGTGACCTACAACGACCAGCTGTGGGGCGTGCCCACGGAGGTCAACACCTACCTCTTGCTCTACAACAAGCGGCTGCTGGCCGAGGCTGGCTACAGCGAACCGCCCAAGACCTTCGAGGAACTGGTTGAGATCGCCTCAGCCATCACCAAGAAGGACGAAACCGGCGCGGTGACCCAGACCGGCTTCGCCGCGATCACCGGCTGGGACTCCGGTGTGGTGCATCCGTTCATGGCCCTGCTGTATTCCAATGGTGGCGAGTACTTCAACGAGGACTTCACCGAAGTCGCCTTTGGCAACCAGGCCGGGCTGGAAGTCTTCCAGCTCTACCAGGACCTGCTGGACAGCGGCGGGATGGACACCAGCATCTCTGGCTGGGACTTCCCCAACGGCACGGTGGGCATGATCATCATGGCCAACTGGTGGCGGGCCACCCTGCGGGCTTCCGAGAACATCGACTATGAGACCGAAGTGGGGGTCGCCCCGATCCCGGTCGGCCCCAGCGGCACCGAAAGCTCCACCCTGGCCTACAACTGGCTGTGGAGCGTTGACGCCAACTCCCCCAACCAGGAAGCAGCCTGGGACTTTGTCGAGTGGATGAACACGCCGCGTGGCGAGGGCGAGCCTTCGCCGATGGGCAACTTCCTGGTCAATGAGCTGGGCGCGATCCCCAGCCTGCTCCCCGATCAAGCCGCCTTTGCTGAGGACCTGGGCGATCACTTCCTGGCGCCGTTTGTGGCCTCTACCGCCTACGCGCGGCAGGAGCCGGTGATCGGCGGCAGCCAGGAGATCAAGAGCCTGCTCCAGGTTGAGATCGAATCGCTGTTCACGGGCATGACCGATCCGCAGTCGCTGATTGACTACGTGGTGCCGGAAGCCAACGCCATTCTGGAAGAATTCCGGGCGGGCGCGGGCGGCTAACCGCAGTACCCTTGCCGCCGGGGAGGGGCCTGCCGCCCTTCCCCGGCGGTTCCCAGCGGGTTTGACCGCCATCCCTGTTGCCAGTAAGCGAGGTATGCAATGCGCCCTCCTAATGTGTCTATCAACGGCCAGGCGCGGTGGCGTCCTGCTTCCTGGCCGAGCAGCGGCCTGATGCGCCGGCGGATGATCTGGGGGTATGTGTTCATCGCCATCCCCATTCTGTGGCTGCTGGTGTTTTCGCTGGGGCCGATTCTGTTCAGCGGGTGGGTTAGCCTGCACCGCTGGGACATGATCACGCCGGTGGCGGAGATGCCGTACACCGGGCTGGAAAACTATGATTACATCTTCACCCGGGACAATGTGTTTCCCAAGGCGCTGGGCAACACCTTTCTGTTTGCCATCGGCGGCGTGACCACGAATGTCGTCCTGGGGTTGGCTTTTGCCCTGCTGCTCAACACCAAAATCCGGGGCCGTACGCTCTGGCGGGTGCTGTACTTCCTGCCGGTGATCACGGCGCCGCTGGCGCTGGGCGTGATCTTCGCCTTCATGTTCAACCGCAATTACGGCGTGATCAATAACCTGCTGGTGGTGCTGAACCTGCCCCGGCAGGGCTTTCTGAACGATCCCAACCAGGCGATGTTCGTGCTGATCGCCATCGCCGTTTATCAGTATGTGGGCTACTACATCGTGATCTATCTGGCCGGTCTGCAGGATATCCCGCAGGATTACTACGACGCGGCGCGGGTAGACGGCGCCAGTTACTGGCAGGAACTCTGGTACATCACCCTGCCACTGCTACGGCCTGTGATGCTGTTCATCATCGTCACCAACACCATCGGGGCGTTGCAGGTCTTCGACCTGGTGTTTGCCACTACCGGCGGCGCGCCGGCCAACAGCACGATGACGGTCGTGCTGTACATGTACAATACCGCCTTCAAGTACTCCCGGATGGGCCGGGCCTCGGCGATGGCCTTCGTGCTGTTCGGGATCATCCTGCTCATCACGATCGTCCAGCTGCGGCTGTTCCGCGATCGCACTACTGCCTGAGGGGGATGCCATGATGCAAGAGCGAAATCTGCTGCTGGAACGGCTGGGGACAGCGCTCAAGTACGCCATCCTGATCATCGGCGCGATCATGATGGTCTTCCCCTTCGCCTGGATGATCGACGCCTCGCTGATGACCTCCAGCGAGATTCAGCGCCGCCCGCCGGCCCTGTACCCCGCAGAGGTCCAGTGGCAGAACTTCACCCAGTTACTGGATGTCCTGCCGTTTGGTCGGCTGTACCTCAACAGCCTGATCGTGACCATTTCCACGGTGATCGGCGTGCTATTCACCAGTTCGCTGGCGGGTTTTGCCTTCGCTAAATATCAGTTTCCGGGGCGGGAAGTGCTGTTCTACATCATCCTGGCGACGATGATGATCCCCTTCTTTGTCACCCTGATCCCGGTGTTCTACATCGTGCGCCAGCTTGGCTGGATCGACTCGTACCAGGGGCTGATCCTGCCCAGTATCACCTCTGCCTATGGCATCTTCTTGATGCGCCAGTTTATCGTCTCCATCCCCGATGAACTGATCGACGCGGCGCGCATTGACGGAGCGCCGGAGCCGATGATCTACTGGCGGATCATCATCCCGCTGACGCGCCCGGCCCTGGCCACGCTGGGGACGTTCGTCTTCATTGGCTCGTGGAACGCCTTCCTGTGGCCGCTGCTGGTGATCAACAGCCGCGATCTGTACACGGTACCGCTGGGCCTCAATACTCTGCGGACCTTCGCCGCCGAGGCGCGTAACCTCAACCTGCTGATGAGTGGCACGGTCCTGTCGGTCGTGCCGACGCTCATTCTGTTCATTTTCCTGCAGCGTTACTTCATCCAGGGCATCACGCTCACCGGTCTCAAAGGATAGAAGCATGCAGATCAGACCTTATCAGGGGACGGATGAGGCGGAAGTGCTGGACGTCTGGCACGCCGCCATGACTCATGACCGCATTTCCCCCAACATCTTCCGGACACAGGTGCTGCTTGACCCCAACTTCACGCCGGAAAACCTGCCGGTGGCGGTGGAAGACGGGCGTGTGGTGGGGTTCGTGCTGGCGCTGACCCGCCAGGTGCCGCTCTTCCTGCAGGGGCTGGAGCCGGAGAAGGCCTGGATCACGGCCTTTGGCGTCCACCCGGACTACCGGCGGCGGGGAATTGGTCGCGCGCTGTTCGAGCATGTGCTGGATTGCCTGCGGGCGGAGGGGCGCAAGACGGTGGACATCTCCCCGTATGTGCCCAACTACTTCGTGCCGGGCGTGGATGTGGCGGCTTACCCGGGGACGATCACCTTCCTGGAGCAAGCTATTGGCTTCCGCACGCTCTACCGGGCGATCAGCATGGGCGCGGATCTCTCCGGCTTTCAGATTCCGCCGGAAATCCTGGAACTGGAGCGCCGCCGGGAAGAGGAAGACGGCATCACCATCCGCCCGGTCACCGCAGCTGACCTGCCGGAACTGATGCCGTTCATCGTCAAGCATTTCGGCTGGGACTGGTACCGGCACGCCCAGGCTTACCTGCAGGAGCTTTTCGGCGGGTCACCGCATCAGATCTGTTTCCTGGTGGCGCGGGAACGCGGCAGGATTGTCGGCTATTGCCAGCAGCGCGGCGAGCGCTTTGGGCCGTTCGGCGTGGACCCGGAGTGCCGTAACAAGGGCGTTGGGCGGTTGTTGCTCTTCCGCTGCCTGGAGACGATGAGTGCCCGGAATATCTACTTCGCCTACTTCCTGTGGACGGGCGAAGACGCCGCCCGGTTGTACGCGCTGGCGGGCTTCAAGCGCCGTCGGGAATTCGCCGTGCTGCATCTGGATCTGTAAACTGCACTCTAAAGGAAGGCAACTGATGGCAAAGAATCACCTGATGGTTGTTGGCGGGCATATCTCCGACCCGGAGAACATGGCCGGGGCGCTGATGCTCAAGCACAAGCGGGCCGGCTGGGATGTGACTATCGTGGCGGCCACCGCTGGCGAGAAAGGCCACCCCACGCTGCCGCCGGAGGAATACCTCAAGATGCGGCTTGAGGACGCCAGGGCTTCTTCCGAATTCATCGGAGCGAACTTCGAGCTGCTACCTTACCGCGACGGCGAGTTGCCGGTCAACGAGGAATCCACCTGGTTGATGGCCGACCTGATTCGCAAATACAGGCCGACGGTCATCCTGACGCACTGGCATGGCAGCATGCACCAGGATCACGCCAACACCAACGAGATCGTGCGTAAAGCGCTCTTCAAAGCAGGGTTGCCGGCCTTCAGACGGGAGTATCCACCGCACTCACCGCAAGCGGTGCTCTTCCCGGAAAACTGGGAAGACATGGAAGGCTACGTGCCCGACATTTATGTCGATGTCAGCGATGTCTTTGACGACTATCTGAAGCTGCTCAAGACTCACGCCTTAATGCGGGAAAACTACGCCAGCTTCCGTTACTACAACTACTACGAGGCGTTGGGCAAAATGCGCGGCGCGCTGGCCGGCTTTGACCGGGCGGTGACGCTGATGTACTCCCACAGCATGTATCGCTTTGAGCGCCGGACGGGGCTGCTGCTGGACGAGTGATATGCGGCTGCTGGCGGTAGATGTTGGAGGCACAAAAGTCGCGGCGGCGCTGGTAACCGACCGGGGCGAGTTACTGGCCAAAGTCCAGGAGCCGACCTGCCTGGAAGGGCCAGATGCCGTGGTGGCGCAGATCGCCGCCCTGGCCCGGCAGCTTGATCCCGTTGGCGCTTCCAGCGCGGTGGGGGCGGCGGTGCCTGCCGCGCTGGCCAGCGATGGGACTGACCGCGTGCTGTGGGCGCCCAACCTGCCTGGCTGGCGCGATGTCCCGCTGCGGGAGATGTTGCAGGAGCGGCTGGGCATCCCGGCCTGCCTGGAGTTTGACGGCCATGCGGCAGCGCTCGGCGAATGGTGGGTCGGCGCGGGGCGGGGCTACCATAGCCTGGCCTCGATCATCATCGGCACCGGCATCGGGGGTGGCTTCATCGTCAACGATGCGTTGTGGCCGGGGCGGGATCGCCTGGCCGGGGCGGTGGGCTGGTTCCCGCTGGCCGGGCCAGATGGCCCCGATCACTGGGAGAATCTGGCTGCCGGGCCGGCCATCGCCCGCCGGGCGGCAGCATTACTGGCAGAGGGCGAGCCGTCAACCCTGGAGCCAGAGGCGCTCACGGCACGGGAGATCTTTGAGGCGGCGCGGGGCGGTGACCCGCTGGCATTGCAGGTCGTCCGCGAGGCCGCCGTCGTGATCGGGCAGGGTGTGGCCAGCGTGATCAGCCTGGTCAACCCGGAAATCGTGGTACTGGGGGGGAGCGTTGGGCAGCAGGGCGACCTGCTGTTACCGACGGTGCAGGAAACGGTGAACCGCTGGGCCCAGCCGATTTCGGCCAGCGGCGTGCCGATCGTCAGTTCGGCGCTGGGGGAGGAAGCCAGCCTGCTGGGGGCAGCGTATTCCGCCTTTCGTCGTCTTGATCTGTCAGGAGCATAATGCATGTCTGCTGAGACCTATTTTCAGAAGGCTGCCAGTTTGCTGGAAACCATTCACCGGACGCAGCTTGGCGCTATTCAGAAGGCGGCCAAAGCCTGCGCCGCTTCCATCGCCGCCGGGCGGGCCGTGCACTTCTTTGGTTCCGGCCATTCTGTTCTGCCGGTGATGGATATGTTCCCGCGTTACGGGTCGTATGTCGGCTTGCACCCGATCATGGATCCACGCCTGATGTGGTTCAGCGTCACCGGGCCGGGCGGCGCACGCGAACTGCTGTGGCTGGAGCGCACGGAGGGCTATGTCGCCCAGGTGTTGCTCTCGCACAACCTTGATCCCCGCGACTCGCTGGTGGTGTACTCGCATGGCGGCCTTAACGCTGCGCCGGTGGAAATGGCCCTGGCCGGCAAGGAAAAGGGCCTGACCGTCATCGGCGTCACGTCGGTCGCCAACCATCAGATCAACAAGCCGACCCATTCTAGCGGCCATTCGCTCTATACGGCAGCGGATATCGTGATCGATAACTGCTGCCCACCGGAAGATGCGCTGGTGCCGGTGGAAGGCCGCCCGGAGAAGGTCGGGGCCAGTTCCACGCTGGCGGCGGTGGCCATCACCATGGCCCTGCTCTCCGAGATTACGGCGGAGTTGGTGCGCCTGGGGCATGCTCCGGAGCGCATCTTTGTTTCGCCCAACGTCAAGGAAGTCAACCCGGAAAACAACCAGCAGGTCTTCCGCGACTATATGGCCTTTGAAAAGCGGCTGTAAGCGGGGGGCGCAGGCCCGCCCCGGTGCAGCGCCGGGAGGAGGGAGGATCATGACGGCTCAACGCATGGCGATGATCGCGCTGGTTGCCGGTCTGTTGATGGCTGCGGTGGGCGTTACTGCTCAGGGCGGGCCAGCCTGGGCGGTAGCGGAGGCCGCTCCGCTGGCGCTGCCCAGCAGCGTCGGGCTGCGCACTTTCCCCGCGCCGGATGGGCGGCACTACGCCTACGAGAGCGCCGTCCGCCTGAACGGCCACATCGACCGTTTCCTGTGCGCGGCGGATAGCCTGTCGGCCACTGAGGCGCTGTGCCTGGTCCCGCTGGAGAATGTGGAGCGCGGCCTGGACGTGGAAGCGCGGACAGCCTTCATGCCGGTGGGCTGGGCGGCAGATGGATCGCGCCTGGCTTTTGTGGGTCAGCCGTTGTTGACCGGGGACGATGTTGACCTGTGGATCATGGACGTAGCTGCCGGGACGTGGACTAACCTGGCCGATGACGGTTACGACGGTCTGCTGACCGCCGCTGAAGTCCCACCCGGCGTGACGCTGGAACTCCAACCCGCCTGGTCGCCCGATGGGGCGTTCATCGCTGTGGAGCGCACCGTAACCGGTACAGATGGCGCTTTGCAGCCGTCCACGATCAGCCTGGTTGAGGCGGCGACGGGCGCGGTCACCGACCTGACCACGCTGCCCGGCAGCAGCCAGTACCCTTTTGACGCCGGGGCGACCGCCGGGCTGACCTGGTCGCCGGATGGGGCGCAGCTGGCGCTTAGCCTGGCCCATAGCTCGCTGGATGCTGCGGTTGATGGCGTGTGGCTGGTGGACCTGGAAAGCGGCGCGCTGACTCAGGTCGCGGCGCTGGCGGATATTCAGGCCAGCCTGAGCGCGGTCTACCCGGAGGTGACGCTGGCCAGCCTGGGGCCGCTGAGCTGGTCGCCGGATGGGGCGCGGCTGCTCTTCTGGGCGGGCAATATCAATGCCAATCCGGTAGCCATCTGGGCCTTCTGGATCACGCTGGCCGACGGTTCAATCACGCCGCTGCCGCTGCCGGCTCATCCTAACGACAGCGGCACCCGGCGCGGAATCTGGCCGCTGCAAGCGGCCTGGTCGCCGGACGGCGGGTCGCTGCTGATCGCCGCCAGCGGCAAGCTACCGGACGAGACGCTGGAATCGCTCGATCCGGCGGCGCGGGCGCGGATGAGCGTGCGCCTGGTCGATGTGGCCAGTGGCGAGAGTTATTTGTTGGGTGGCTTGCCCGCCGGGGCAGCGGCCCCATTTTACCTGGCAACCTGGGGGCCGGGTGGCGATGCCCTGCTCAACGGCTACCATCTGCGGATGGTGCAGCCATAAAGCGAAGTGTAGCGCCATTGCGCTGCTCATTCGGGAAGGAGACGGCCGGCCCTGTATTTGACCGGCCGTCTGGCATTTGTTATGTTGATGGGGCGGCGTCCAGCAGGGCGGCCAGGGCTGCTCCCGGCCAGGCGAACCAGTGTCGGGAAACAACCGCGCCGCTGAGTGCATCGCAAGCTTCGGACAGCGCGCCATCCCACTGGGCCATCTGCGTCAGGCGGGCGATAACGTGTGTGGCCCGGTTGTTGTCGCCGATCAGGCGGGCGTAGAGCAACTCCTGGACCAAACCCAGCGGCCACGGCGCAGGCGTATGGATGGACCCCAATCCGCCCAGCGGGCCGGTGTAGTACCCCCCGGTATTGGCCTCCGAAAAAGCGAATTCCAGGGTCGCTCTCCAGAGCGGATCATCTGCTTCACAGAAGCCCCAGATCGGCGCCAGAACCAGCGGCAGGTCGTTGGCGTCGTGGTAGAGGTGGTGGTGACCATGACCATCGGTCAGGTAGGCGAGGAGGGCGCGCCCCCCGTAATCGGCGGTGAAATGCTGGCGCGTAGCCGCCCGGAGTTGTTCTGCCCAGGCAAAAAGCCCGGCATCAGCCAGCAAACGCCCGATCCGGCGCAAGGTATACCATAGCAGAATATGGCTGGAGAGGTGGTAAGGCATGGCAACCGGATCGTCGGCGGGCGTCTCAGCGGTGGGTAACAGTCCGCTGGCGCTGTCCTGGCGGGCGCGTAGCATGGCCAGGATCAGGTCGGCATGTCCCCCCAGACGGGCCAGCATGGCATGATCGCCGGTAGCATCTACATAATCGGCCAGTTCCAGTAGCGGAAAGATCTGCTGATCCAGCTGGAAGATTGGGTCTTTCAGTTGCCCGTTGGCCAGGTAAGAGCGCCCCCAGGCCCCGCCGGGGCGTTCCGCGACCTCAAACAACCACAGCAAGTGACGGCGGACCACTTCGGCCATCTCCCGCCGCCAGCGCAGCAGGGCCAGCGCCGCATAGTACGAGTCGCGGTTCCAGGAAAGCGGCAGGAGTTGGTGATCGGTCAGCAGGCAGAGGGCGTCGCCAGCAGCCTTGCCGGGGACGGGGACGGCACAGGCCAGGGCGTAAACCAACGCCCGGCGCAAAACAGCATCCAGCGGATGGGCGGCATGCGGCCAGTCAATCCAGCGGGCCTGCCACATGTCAAGGGTGCGGCGCAGCAACTCAGCTGGCGGTGAGGAGTCTTCGGCCAGCCTTCTCCAGGTATCCCAGGCCTCGTCCGGATTGCTGCCTGGGGCGATGAAGAGGGCGATCTCCGGCATAGCAGGATCACAGCCAGGCGCAGTGAGAGGCGCGCCACCGAGCATGAGTGTACCGTCAGGGTTCGGGTTGGCTTCGGTGGCGGAAAGCACAACTGCCCAGCCCAGCGCCGGGTTTACCAGGCCTACTGGGCCACCTGAGCGGGGGTAGAAGGGCCGTGTTTCGTGGGAGGGCATGGGCAGCGGCCCGCCCTCGGTGAGCTGGGTGTAGGCACAGCGCTGGAGCGAGACTCGCCCACTCAGACGGACAGGCATACCGGCCCGCGAGAAGCGCCAGATCTGAATCAATCCCACGGGCGTATCAACAGGGATGAAGGTGGTGCATTCGGCGGTTGACCCGTCGGCCAGGGTCAGGCGCAGGTGAGGCACAGCGTCTTCGACCAGCCAGGCTTCGCGCCCGACGATCGGCGTAGCGAACGACAGACCGAAGCCTTCCAGGGTAGCCAACCCGGCGCGGTAGGCCCGCACTGCTGCCGGGTTGTAGCGTCCCCCCTCCGGGAAGGGCAGGGCGGTGGTGAGCGTAACGTAGCCGTGCGCCGGGTGGTAGCCGTTGAGGGCAGTCAGGCGCCCGTCGTGGTTGACACTGCCGGTGAGACCACCGCCAGCAAAATCCAGAGGTTTGCCGCCTGCTGACTGGATCAACCGGCGGCGGTGGTACGTCGTTAGAAGTTCGCTTGTGTTCACGCCGGCAGGATTGTCCTTCCGGTCTCGCGGTCGATCCAGCGGATTTTCTCCACCGGGAAGCGCACCCAGATATCGCTGTCTGGGAGGGCGGGGAAGTCCGGGTGGGTAGAGAGCTTGATGATGTCGTCGTGCACCTTGATGGTCAGCAGATTCTGCGATCCCAGCGGTTCAACGACCAGCACCCGCACCTTGAGTGCGTCCTCAGCGGGGTTGCGCAATGCCTCCATGTTTTCTGCCCGGATGCCGATCACGATCGGCCGCCCATCATAGCTTTTGAGTAGCTCGGTGTAGACAGGGGTCGGGGTGAGGGTGAAGTCACCAATGCGCACCTTCACCGCGCCGTTTTCCTGCTGAACCTGGCCCACCAGGAAGTTCATCGGCGGGTTGCCGATGAAGCCACCAATGAAACGGTCGGCAGGCATGTCGTAAACGCGGGTGGGCGTGTCGCACTGCAGGATACGGCCGTTGCGCATGACGGCGATGCGGTCGCCCATGCTCAGGGCTTCGATCTGGTCATGGGTGACGTAGATTGTGGTGACCTTAAGGTCGGCCAGCAGACGCTTGAGTTCGGCGCGCATCTCCAGCCGCAGCAGGGCGTCCAGGTTGCTGAGCGGCTCATCCATTAGCAGGACTTCCGCCTGGACAGCCAGGGCGCGGGCGACCGCCACACGTTGGCGCTGGCCACCGCTCATCTGGCTGGGGTAACGCTGCAACATGTCATCGATGTGTAGCATCTCGGCAGCCTGGCGCACCTGGCGGTCGATTACCGCGCGGTCGGCCTTGCGCATGGTCAGGCCAAAGGCAATATTGTCGTAGACCGTCATATGCGGGAAGATGGCGTAGCTCTGAAAGACCATGGAAATGCCGCGCTCGCGTGGAGGCAGGTAGGTGATCTCCCGACCGCCAATGCTGATCCGGCCAGAGTCAGGCAGGCCCAGCCCCGCCACGGCGCGGAGCAGCGTCGTCTTGCCGCAGCCGCTGGGGCCAAGGAGCACCACAAATTCCTGATCTTCAATAGTTAGACTGACGTCATCAACGGCGGTCACCTTGCCGAAGGTTTTGGTGACATGCTCGATCTTGATCTCGGCCATAGCCTTGCCTCACTTGGTGATCTGCCCCCACATATTGAACAGATAGCGGCGGATGAAGAAGATGAAGATCAGCGATGGAATCAGCATGAAAAACCCGCCGGCGAACTTGTACTCCAGGGGGGACGTGCCCAGCACTGTGAGCACCTGGGCCGGCAACGTGCGGTTACGCACCGTCAGGACAACCGCTGCAAAAACCTCGTTCCAGGACATCACGAAGGTGAAAATCGCTGACGCAGCGATGCCCGGCGCGGCCAGCGGCAAGACAACGCGCACAAACGCCCGTAGGGGCGAACTGCCGAAAACCTGCGCCGCCTCTTCCAGCTCGCGCGGGACGCTGGCGAACACGCTGGACATCACCAGAACGGTGGTGGGCAGGGTCAGCGCTGTGTGCATCAGGGCCAGGCTGATCAGCGAGTCGCGCATCCGCAACTGGATGAAGATCACTGCCAGGGGGATGGCCAGCACCACAATCGGAAAGGCACGCACCGCCAGGATCGCCAGCCGGAAGGCAGTGCGCCCGCGGAACAGGTAGCGCGAGATGGCGTATCCTGCCGGGATGGCCACCAGGCTGGAGATAGCAACTGTTAAGAGCGCGACCACGATACTGCGGCCGGTTGCATCCAACACGCCCTGCGAGTTCAGGAAAAAGTTCATTGTCTCAAAGGAGACTGGATTGGGTAGCAGGCTCTTGGGGAAGCCACGCACGGCCTCAACCGTACTGAAGGCCATATTAGCGATCAGCAGAATCGGCAACAGAATCCAGGTGGAAAGGATGATCGCCAGGGTGTAGACCAACGCCCGGTTGAAACGACGGCGGCGGATGGCCCGGCGCTGGATGGCTGCCATTTCTGCGGACAGCGGGGGGAGGGCTTGACTATTCACCGAGGGCCTCCTCTTGGGTCCGGACCGAACGCAGGTAGAAGATGGCCGTCACCATCGAGATCAGCAGGATCAGGCCGGCGTAGGCAGCGGCGATATTGGGGTTGCGGAACTCAATGTACCAGCGGTAGGTCTCGTTGGCCAACACGGTCAGGCCACGGCCCGCGATGGCGATCACCACACCGAAGACCTGGAAGGCCAGGATTGTGCGCAGGATGAGGGCGACCTGTAGACTGGGTTTAAGCAGCGGCAGGATGACATAACGAATACGTTGCCACAACCCCGCGCCGAACAACTCTGCCGCCTCCAGGTAGGATTCCGGGACGGCCTGCAGCCCGGAGACAATAATAACCATCACGATTGATGTGGCCCGCCAGACTTCGGCCAGCACAACTGCCAGAATCATGTAATAGGTTGTATTGGGGCTGAGAAAAATGATCGGGCTGTCGATGATCCCCAGGCCGACAAGCAGGCTGTTGAGGAAGCCCGCCTGGGTGAAGATCGAGAACCACACAATGCCGACTGCCAGATCGGAAGTCGCCAGGGGGATCGAGAAGATATACAGGAACAGGCTGTTACCGCGCAGCCGCTGCTGGAGCACCATAGCCATGGTAAAGGCCAGCAAAAACTGAATGGGCAGGATGAGCGCGATCAGCAGCAGGGTAGTGGTCAGGGCGGGCATGAAGTCGCGGTCGTTGACCATGCGCTCGATGTAGCGCAGCGTCCACTCGCCACTATCGCCGGTCTCAACCAGACCGTTGATCGTCCCCCCGCTTTCCGAAAGAACCTGCAGGTAGCGACCAGGCGCCCAGCCGGTGATCGGGCTGCCGTCAACTGCCGGGCCGCTGACCTCATACCAGATTTCGAATGTTGCCCGTTCAAGAATGGTGACTTCGGTATCCTGTAGTACGCGGGCGGTGACAGGGCTGATTGGCCCCGGCTCGCTGCGCACATCACGGTCGCGTCGCCTGATGATTCCGCTGGTGGCGGGGGCGCCTTCGCTCTCCGGCTCGTTTTCCCGCACGTAGCTTTCTGGGACCCAGCCGCTAAAAGGTGCTCCTTCGGCGTCCAGGCCCTCGATGTGGTACCAGATTTCAATGCTGACCGCCTGCGTTCCCCCTTCAGTGGCTTCTTCAGGCGTTTCAACTGCGGTGGATGGGCCGGCGGCGATGCCCCGGTTGCCCAGCAGGATTACCTGTGTGCTCTGCTGCATCCTGCCCACGATAGCGCTGGCAGTGGTTGGCTCAGCGTACAGGGTGAGGATGGACTCCTCCGCCCGGAAGGCGAGAGTCAACGATCGTACCATTGGCCAGGCGAAGAACAGGATCAGGAAGATTGTTGATGGCAGGAGCAGCAGGTAAGGCGTCCAGTTGATCTTTGTTCGTCGTTGCAGGTTCACAGGCGTCCTCCCTGCCAGAAGTAAGAGGGGAGCCGGACAGGGTTGCCCGGCTTCCCCTGGTGCGTTGAGATGCTGTCCCGGATGACCGGGGGCAGCCTATTCGACCTGGCAGATGCCTTCGCTGACCGGGTCGGGCGGCCAGCAGGCGGCGCCGGTATCGTTCAACAGGGCCTGCAGATTGGCGGCCTCTTCGTTCAGGACGGTGACAATGTCCTCACCATCCAGCACAATGCGGGTGAAGACGGCGCGGTAGATGCCATTGATCTCACCGCCGCGCTCGCCAAGACCAACCGGCAGCAGGGCCGGCAGGGCGTCAGGCGCGGTGGCCTGGGCGTTGACCGCAGCCGCTTCGATAGCTACTTCCACCGGCAGGGCTTCCACATCCACACCAGCAACAACCGGGAAGAAGGCCAGATCGCGCAGCACCTGCGCCTGCACCTCGGGGGTGGTCAGGTAGTCGATCAGGGCCATTGCGCCTTCGGGATTGGGGGCGCTCTTGGGGATGCCCAGGCCAACCACGACCGGCATGAAACCACGCCCGGCAGGACCGGCGGGCGCCGGGAAGGCGATGAAGTTGTCGGGCTGCTCGCGGAAAGCGTTGATCAGGCGGGCGGTGTGGTCAAAGGCGACCCAGACCTCACCGGCCAGCAGCGGCTCCTGCATCTGGGAGTAGGTGATCGACTGCTCATGGACGTAGGGCCACAGGTCCTTGAGGAACTGGAACATCTCAACAGCGGCTTCGCTCTTGAACCCCGTGACCATGCCGCCAGTGTAGGAGGGGTAGATGTAGCCCTCCATGAAGCGATGCCACAGGCCGCCTTCGCCCAGCGGGAAGCCCAGGCGGGCCTGGCCGGTTTCGTCTTTGATGGCCTTGGCCCACTCAGCCAGTTGATCCCAGGTCAAGGCATTCAGGTCGGCGCCTTCCGGCAGGTATTCCAGGGCATCTTTGTGTGCGGCCATGACATAGGTGGCCTGCATCCAGGGGATGTAATACTGGTAGTCTTCGCTCCCCATCAGGCCTAGCTCCACAAAGGCGTCGGCCAGGTCGCGGTCAGCTTCCAGATCTTCCAGCAGGTCGGTCAGGTCCATGAGGACGTCGGCCTTGACCAGGCTGGGGAAGCCACCATGCAGGATGCCCACCAGGTCAACAGTGCCCTGCCCGGCTTCCGCTTCGGCGATCACCAGGTCCAGCAATTCGCCTTCCTGGAGCTGGTTGAAGTAGTCCACCTCACCGAATTCACTCAGGATGGCGCGGAACTTCTCACCTTCTTCGACCGGCGAGAACTGTGTGCCGAAGAAGCTAACCGGCCCCTGAGCGACCACGATCGACACAGAAACCAGGACGATGACCAGCGCAAACAACACTGTACGGGTTTTCATGTTTCTCCTCCAGGCGTTAAATCAGGCAGAATGGGCGGGTAGTTTACCCGGTTACGGATTGTGTTCGATATCCACCTCCCTTGTGTGATGTGACGCAGACACAGCCACAGCAAGTTCAACTGACGCGGCTAGGTCCGCTGGACGCACGGACAATCAGCTTTGGTTCCAGGATGCGCTGGGTGATGGTTGGCTCTTCGGCGCGGATCTGCTCGATCAGCAGCAGGCAAATCTGCTGTCCGACTTCAAAGCTGGGCTGGCTGACGCTGGTCAGCGGCGGATCGGTATGGCGGGCCAGCTGAGTGTCGTCGTAGCCGCCCACGGCCAGCTCTGGCCCCACGCGCAACCCGCGCTGCCGGGCAGCCATCATGACGCCCAGGGCCATCATGTCGTTGGCGGCGATGATCGCAGTGGGACGCGGCGTATGTTCCAGCAGGCGCAGGCCGCATTCCAGACCGCTTTCCTCGGTCAGGTTGCCGATCTCGACCAGCGTGGGGTCAAACGGGATTCCGTTGGCTTCCAGCGTGCGACGGTAACCGAGCAAACGATGCTCGGTGAACATCAGGTCAGGGGAGGTGGAGATGTAGGCGATGCAGCGATGCCCCAGATCGATGAAGTGCTGGGTGAGCAAACGCAACCCGATCTCGCCATCTACATCGACGTAACTGAAGGGGAAGTCGGTTTCGCTGCGCCCAAAGGCGACAACAGGCATCCCGATCTCGTGCAGATACTGGATGCGCGGATCGCGCCGCCGTGTGCGCAGGACGATCATGCCATCGACGCGGCTACCGCCGACCATCCGTTTATAGGCGGCCAGTTCATCGGCAGCGGTTGCATGGGTGCCCAGTAGAAGATCGTAAGAGAGGTTACCGGCTTCGCTGCCGACGCCGGCCAGAAATTCGTAAAAGAAGGGGTCAGTCAGGTAGGGGCCGTAGGAGGGCAGGATGATGCCCAGCGTTTCGGTGCGGCGACTCTTGAGCTGGCGGGCCAGCAGGTTGGGCTGGTAACCCAGTTGCTGGGCCGTCTCCATGATGAGTTGGCGCGTTTTTTCGGAAACGTCGTTGTAGCCCGCCAGCGCCCGTGAAACCGTGGTGATCGAAAAGCCGGTTTCTTCCGCCAGATCCTTGAGCGTGACCCGCACCAAAGACTCCTGTTCCTGAACAGAGGGGAGCGCCTCAAACACGCGCAGGGAATAAAGGTGCAGCGACAGATCGGATGATCCAAAACCTTTTGGATTAATTTCAGTATAGTCCAAAAGGTTTTGGACTGTCAACAAGCCCAGATGACTCTGAGCAAAGTGCCCGAACCTGGCGGGGTGGTGGTGGCCGGGCGCCGGGTGGGCAGCGAGCGCAATGTGGAACGGCAACCCCAGGGTCAGCGCAGCTAGAACAGGGGAAAATGGTCGGGGTTTGGGATCTGGTTGTGCTCACGCCTGGCTGATTAGAGTCTCTCTGCTAGCTTTGGATATAATGGCAGATGTAAGCGTCTGATAAATGCCTCCCGCAACAGGCCCGGCCAGGTTCAGCCTATGGTGACCGAACTACACATCTTCATCAGCTCAAAGATGCAGGAGCTGGCGGCGGAGCGCCAGGTATTGCGCGCCCTGCTGCCGACGCTGGGCAATGAGCTGGTCAAACTCAGCGCCTGGGCCTTTGAGGAGGATGCTCCGGCCTCGCAACGCTCGATCCGGGAGGTGTACCTGAGCGCGCTCAAGCAGTCCGCACTGTACATCGGCCTGTTCTGGAAGGAATACGGCGAGTGGACGATTGACGAGTTCCAGCGGGCGACGGCGTGGGGCATCGACCGCCACATCTATGTGAAATCGGTTGACACCGCCGGGCGTGACCCGCGCCTGCAGGCCTTTCTGGATGAGCAGAGCAATGTCATTGCCGGGATCACCCCCCGCTGGTTCACCGACCTGGACGACCTGCGGCGGCAGGTCAGCCGCTCGATCGCCGTCTGGCTGCGCGACCGGTTATTGCGTCACCTGGGCGACAGCAGCGCAACCCTGGCCGAATCGCCCGATGACGTTCCCGATCTGCCACCCCGCCTGATCGGTCGCCAGGCGCTGCTGGCCCGTGTGCGCGAACTGCTGGAGGAAGGGACCAACGTCCTGCTGCAGGGCTTTGGAGGCATGGGCAAGTCGGCTCTGGCAGCCAGCGTCGCCGCCGACTGGCTGGAGACTCATGAAGGGGCTGTGCTGTGGCTCAACGCGGGCAGCGAGGAGGCCGACGCCCTGCTGGAGGCTCTGGCCCGGCCTTTTGGCGCCCACCAGGAGATCGCCAGCGCCACCGGCAGCGCCCGGATCAAGGTTATGCGTCGCCTGCTGGCTGAAAATGCTGTGTCGCTGCTGGTGCTGGATGACGTATGGAACGGCGCGGCGCTGAGCCAGGTGCTCAAGGCCGTGCCGCGCCAGTTGCCCGTGCTGGTGACCGCCCGCCACCGCTACGCCCTGGACGCCATCGTGGAGGTAGGGCGGCTGGAGCCGGACGAAGCGTTGCGCCTGCTGAGCCACCATGCCGGGGCCAGCTACAAAGATGATCCGACGGCCCGTGAGTTGTGCCACCAGCTCGGCTACCATGCCTTCGCCCTGGAGGTCGCGGGTAAGACGCTCAAGGTCGACCAGATCGGACCGGGCGAACTGATGCGCCGCCTGGCTGATGCGCCCCATAGCCTGGTCATGCCGGAGGATTTCGCTGAAGAAGGGCGAACCAGCATCAACGAACTGATGACCGCCAGTCTGCTGGCGCTGGAAGAGGACGTGCGGCAGGTCTTCCTGGCCTTCGGCGCGCTGTTCACGCCCAGCGCCACCCCCGATCTGCTGGCCCGCTGTATGGGCCGCCCGGCTGATGAGGTCGAAACCGCCCTGGTGACTCTGCAACGGCGCGGCCTGGCGGATCGCCTGCGCCGCGCTGAGGATCAGCCTGTCTACTACCGGATCCACGATCTGGCTCACAGCTATGCGCGGGCGGCGGCGGCCACGCCGGAGCGCCGCCGGGCGGCGCTGGAAGCCTGCCGGGCGTACGCCGCCGATCATCGTGCTGATCTGGACGCGCTGGATGTGGAGATCGGCAACCTGCTCGGCGCGGCAGAGGCGGCGCTCAGCAGCAGTGATGACGCGACGCTGGTGGCGATCATGCAGACCCTGGCCGGGCCATATCTTTCCGCGCGGGGGCATACGCTGCCTTTCCTGCGTCTGCTGGAAGCCGCTCAGGAAGCCGCCGGACGGATGGAACCGCCCCGCGCCGAGGTCCGGCAGTTCCTGCTGGGCAAGTGCGGCAACGCTGCCTATGACCGCGGCGACCTGCCGGGGGCGCTCCGCCAGTACAGCGCCGCGCTGGAGATTGCCCGCGAACTGGGCCTGCGCGATCGGGAGACGGTGCTGCTCTGCGCGGCAGGCAAGGTGCTGGCCGAACAGGGTGATCACACCGCTGCTGCGGCCCATTTTGAGCAGGCGGCCAGTATCGCCGCCGCGCTGGATGACGGCTTCCTGAGGGCTTTTGTGCTGGAGCACCAGGGTTACCTGGCCCAGTTGCGGCGCGACTACCCGGCGGCCCGGCGCTGCTTTGCCGAGGAGGCGGCGCTGGCGGAGGCGATCAACGACCCGGAAACGCAGCTGGTGGCCGTGTTCAACCTCGGCTCCGCCGAACATGAACTGGGCGAATATGCGCTGGCCCTGGCCAACCATGAGCAGGCGCTGGCGCTGGCCCGCCGGCTGGATAACCGCGTCTGGACGGCCCACGCTCTGCAGTCTCTGGGGGAAGATCATCATCGTCTGGGTGACCGGGGCAAAGCCCGGCAGTGTTTTGAGGAGGCGCTGGCCCTGTTCCGTGAGTGCGGCCTCAAGAGCAAAATGGCTGAGGTTGAGGCATACATGAGGCAGGCTGATTATCCGATCGCGTGAAGTCTAGAGAATATCCCGGGAGGGGAAACCATGGGTATGTTACGTAAAGGCGTATGGGTGGGCCGCCTGGCGCTGGTCGTGGCGCTCAGCCTGGGGGCGCTGGGTGGGTTGACGCCTGCCGCCGCCCAGGAACCGCATGCGGTGGCTATTCTGGTGGTAGACGACTTTGGCCTTACTGACCTAGCTGCGGTTGATTTCGGCGCCTTTGAGGCGGGGGAGAGCTGTGCGATCAGCCTGGAAGGGCAGGCGTTTGCCGTGCGTGGGGCCACCGCCGATCCGCTGACCGAACAGTCGCATGGCGACGTGGTGCTCGGCCAGCTTGAGGAGATGATCGCCGAGGCCGGGGCTGAAGAGATCATCACGCTGATCCCGGTTGACGTGCATGGGGTGTCAACGGAGGTGGCGGCGGAGCGCATCGAGGCTGCGCTGGCCGAGGTCGAGGCCGATGTAGTCCTGCTCAATATGAGTTTCGCCGTGATCCCGTGCGAGTACCTGCAGGCGATGGTCGACTTCGGCGGGCAGTTGCTGGCCGCACGGGACGCTGGCAATCTAAACCGCTATCGGAGCCTGTTCCAGCGGGCCGTTTTGTTCTACAACGACACAGTATTTCCGGCGATGTCCCGCCGATCGCAACAGGCTCAGCCTAACCAGCCGCTTGATCCGCTACAGGCGTATCTGGCGGAGGCGGGGGTTGTGGCGGTGGCTTCCGCGGGCAACTTCGGGCTGAACTTCCCGTTCTGGCCGGGAGCCTGGCCGGGGGTGGTCAGTGTCAGCGCCAGCCAGGGGCAGGGCTTCTACCCGGCCCAGTCGTGGGACAGCAAGACCGATGTGCCGCTGTTGACAATTCCCGGCGACCGACCGAACCAGCGCCTGCGGATTTCCAACTACGGTGAGGTGATGATGCCGGGCGAATATGCCAGCGCGGTTGCCGGCGCCACAAGCCAGGCCGTGATCGCCGGGACGTCTTTTGCCGCGCCGCGCCTGAGTATGGCCGTAGCCCTTTACCTGGCCGAGGTGGGTGGTGACTATTGCCGGGATGAGGAGGGCTTCTTTGCGCTGGCTTCCGGCGAGTGGAAGAACCTGACCCTGCCGCAAGCGGCGGAGGCTTACTGCCCCGATATGCTGGCGTACCTGCCTTAGGGGTTGAAGAATAACCAGAACATGGCCGCCCGCGCAGCGCCGGAAAGAGGATGCGCGGGCGGCCTGCTGATCATCAGTGCTCGATGGTACCGTCGGGTGCGATGCGCGTCACGCCTTCGCCTTCGTAGGCGACGGCCACCAGATCGGTCTCCCGCACTTCTTTCGGTCCCAGGATTACGGCAGTGCCGTCCTCAACGGCTCGCTTGACGCCCAGACCGGGATGGCTTGTGAACGGCTCCAGCGCGCAGGTGTAGGCTCGCCCAAACCAGGGGTAATCGTCGTGGCCGCCGTAGAGCTGCCACATCCATACGGAGCGAAACAGGCTGGCGTCCCAGGCCATCCCGAAGCCCACGCCCTGCCGCCGGTTGGTCAGGCCATACCAGCCTTCGGCCAGCCCCTTGAAGTAAATCAGATCGACCGAATGGTTGGCGCGGGGCAATACCCGTGTGACATCTTCCAGCGCTCCGTTACGGCGGTTCCTGACCAGCGGAAAGGTGTAGTCCTGGCCAGGCTGCCACTGGCCGTTGGGGTGAAAGTCCAGCACGTCCACCTGCGAGGCCGGGATGTGAGCGACGCAGCTCTCATCCAGGAATGGCTCGCCAAAAGCGGGGTGGTGGCCCCACATGATGGCAAATGGGCCGGGCGATTCATTCTCCAGCCGTTCGTGGATGAACAGGGCGGCGGTATCCCGGCGGAGGGTCATGGTGCGCTCCAGGGCCAGCGGCGTGCGGTACAGCCGGACGCGCGCCCGCAGGCTGACGCAATCGGGCGTATCCTCAGCGATCTGGGCCTCAAAGGGCAGCAGGGAGACTTCCCCGTGCAGGCCCTGGTAGACATCCCGGTATGGCTCCGGTGAAAAACCCGCCGAGGGCAATACCTCCTGCCAACCGCCATAGTAATAATCATGGAAGGCGCCGCTGGGCAGGGCGCTGGTGGCGATGAAGGGCTTTTGCATGGGCGTGGGGGATTGCCACATAAAATCCAGATCGCGGGGTTTGTAGGTGAACTCGAAGATATCGGCGCCTTTGTCCAGCAGGACGCCCACGCGGAGCAGGGCGTTTTCCAGGTAGGCGATACGCATGTCCTTGTAGGTATAGTCCAGGCTGATCCGGCAGCCGGTCTTGCGCCCGTAGGTATACATTGTGGCTTTGCTCTCCTCCTGTTTCCGTTCACATGCACTCATGGTTGTTCCAACGCGGCGGCCTCCGCCAGCGGGGGGCCTGCCTGGCGCTGATCTCGGGAAGGTCTGGTTGGGGGCGCTGCTACCGCCGGAACCGTCTGCCTAGCGCCAGAGCCATGGCGGCCACAGCCGTGGCCGGAGGCGTACCCTGCCGGGGTAATCCAGTGGGGCGCGATGGCTGTGGGTCACAGTCAGGCTGTAGTCGCAAGTCACTGACCGCAGCCACGGCCGGCGTAGCACCTGGAAGGTCACCCCCACCTGAACGCTGCCGCCCGGTGGCAGGCGCAGTTGTGCCTGTTGCGGCGTCACCAGCAGATGCTCCCGGTCGGTCGCGCGGGCGGTGATGAAAATCTCGGTTGCGGCCTGGGTGTGATTCTGCAGCAACAGATGCACGGGGCGCGTCTCTACCGCTTCAACCGGCTCCAGCCGCCCTACCAGATTCGGCTCGTCCTTGAAGCTGAGGGTCAGCGTTGCCGCGGCCATCACCTGCGGCGTGCTCCGATCTACGAAGCGGATGTGCAGTTCGCGCACCTGTTCCAGGGCGGGGGAAGGCTGCGTTTGCAGCACCAGATCGATAGTCTGAATCTCACCTGCCGCCAGCGTCACCAGCGATTGCGGCCCCAGGACCCATTCCGGTGGAACGCCCTCAACAGCAACATGCAGGCGCAGTTCCTCCGCGTAGCCATTGCGCAGCGAAATAGGGACGCGCACCCGTTCACCCGCTACCAGGCTGACCACCGGCACCGGAAGCTGAACGCCAAACAGGCCGGTGTACTGCCAGTCTTTGGGGAGGGTGGAAAACAGGGCCGCTCCTGCTCCCGGCGCTGCTGCTGGTAGCGGATGAGCCGGGAGGTATGTGGAACCATCCTCATATACTGCCAGGGCGTCAGGCGGTCGGGCGACCGGAGTCGCTGGGGCAACTGCTTCGACGGGCGCCGCCGGTGCTTGATCCTCGCCTGCCGCACTATCGCCAGCGTCCGCCGCCTGGCGCTCCGCCGGTTTGTCCGGCTCCGGCGCGGCGTGCCCAAAGGCCGACACAAATGCTTCTCGTGGCGGTGGGGAAACCACTTTTGCCGGGCTGGCCGCCGCTTCTTCCGGCAGGGCCGCTTCGTCCTCAACGGCCCGATTCTCCTGCGTGATCACCGGGAAGTCGATGATCTCCAGATCGCCGTCTTCGCCTTCAGCACGGAGCGTTCCCAGGCGCAGGTCATACGCCCCGATCGCCAGCACTGCGCCCGGCTTCCAGGGGATGCAGGCAAAGCTGGGCAGCGCGACGCCATCCAGCGTGATGGCGCCAGCTTCCCCCAGGTTGGTCAGCATGACCTGGCCGGTCGTGGTCAGGAATAGACGGGCCTGCACCGCCCGGATCGGCTCGCCTTCCAGGCACAGGTCGGCAGCGGCGCCGCTGCCGATCAAGAACGGGCGATGTCCCAGCCGGGCGCGCCGTTCCAGGCCATCCTGCCCGCGCCGCAGGGCCACGATCTGGTAGACAAAGCCTTGATGCTGGCTCATGGCCCTGGTCCTCGCAGCACCAGCCCGGCAAGCTGTTCGATCAGCTGGCGCAGCTGGTCGAGTTGATCGGCCAGGGGGACGCCAAGGACGAACTGGCGCGTTGCCGCGGCAACGATCAGCACCCACAGCGCGATCAATCCCAGCGGCTGGCGGCGCTGGCGGCGCTGAAACACATAGCTGCCGTGCGCCCGTTCCACCACACCGGATGAAGCGCGCACCAGCGCGGAAAAGATCAGGCGGCTGCGCTCCTGTACGGCGCTGCGGGCCGGCCTGAAACGCAGCGTCACCGTCCCCACCTGGGCCGGTTCAACGGTCAGTTCCCGCGCCGCCGGCAGGATAGCCAGCGTATCGGGCGCTTCGAACTCAATGGCGAAGCTCTCGGTAGCGTTGCCGCTGTTCATGATCACCAGATCCGCGCGGGCGCGGCGGCCATGGGTGACCTGGTTGGGCTGCAGGGCTACGGTAAAGCGCGTTACCGGCATCACCCTTACTTTAAGCACCTGCACCACACTGCGGATGCCTGGCTGGTTGGAGACGACCTCCAGAGCGATTTCGTGGGTTTTGCCGCCTACTGTGCCGGTCAGCGGTGCGCTGATCACCAGGTCGAAGGTGTAGGTTTCGCCCGCCTCGATCACATGCCCGGCGGGCAGGACATACCAGCGGTCGTCAATCTCCGGGCCGGGCCGCGCCCGCAGCTCGTAGCGGGCGGGCGGGGCGTTCTCCGGCCTGACCTGCACCTGGACATACTGGCGCTTGCCCGGCTCCAGGTAGACGATATCCGGCGACAGGCTGACGCGCACGCCGGGCCGGTTCTGCTGACGATCCAGTTCGTCCAGCAGAACCTTGACCTGTTCAGTGGTGAAGATGAAGGGTTCGACCGCCGGCATTTCTCCGGCGGGCAGCTCCGCTACCTGGAACAGGTAACCCTGCACCTGCAGGAACTGGGTGTTCTTCCAGTAAGTGCGCTCCTGCGGCGGCAGGCGCAGGCCGTCCAGGTAAGTGCCGTTCATGCTGTTCAGATCGGTGACGAACAGATTGCCGTTGCTGTCGCAATCGATCCGGGCATGTTGCCGGGAGACCGACGGGTGATCCAGCCGCAGGCCCGCCGATTCGTGACGGCCAATGATGACCGATCGCTCGTGAAAGCTGACCGTCTGCTGCTCGCCATCCGGCCCCATCATCACCAGGCTAAAGGCCGGCGCTCTGGCGCGGGCGTAGGCAGCGTCGACCCCGGCCATCGCCTCGGCATGCTTGCTGGCGATCGCCCCCAGCGCCTCGCCCGAAACGCGCCCCGGCAGCGGCTTGAGCGTCGTCAGCGGCCCCTGGCGTAATTCGCGCAGGAGGCTACCCATCTCGTTGGCCGACTGAAAGCGATCCTCTGGCAGCTTGGCCAGGGCACGCAGGATCACATAGTCCAGCTCCGGCGGCAGGCTGGGGATTTTGGCCGAGGGTACCGGAATCGGGCTGTAGGCGTGCATGTTGAGCACTTCCAGCAGTTCCGGCGCGCGGTACGGTACCTCCCCCACGATCAGTTCGTAGAGGATGATGCCCAGCGAATAGATGTCGGAGCGATGATCGGGCTTGTTGTCGCCAAATCCAAAGTGCTCCGGCGACATATACATCGGCGTGCCGATGATGTTGGTGGAAATTGCCCCGCCGGGGTTGACAATTTTGGCGATGCCGAAGTCGGTCAGCAGGGGACGGGCTTCCCGTCCATCGGCAACCGGATCGAGCAGGATGTTGGCCGGCTTGAGGTCCAGGTGCAGGATGTTTTGGGCGTGCACATAGCCCAGGGCGAAGGCGAGTTGCTCCACCATCGCCACGCTGGTCTGCACATCCAGCGGGCGCGGCAGGCGCTGCAGGGCATGCAGCAGTGTCCCACCCCGCACCAGTTCCATCACGATGAGCTGGTAACGGTCAAAGCGATAGGTGTCGTAAATGTCAACGATATTAGGGTGCTGCAGGCGGGCCAGGACTTCAACCTCGCGCTCAACATCGCGGATCTGGTCCGGGTTTTCCAGCTTGATGTACTTGACCGCTACCAGCCGGTTGGTGATCCGCGGGTGTCGGGCAAGGTAAACCAGCCCGTAAGAGCCTTCCCCCAGTCGCTTGATGAACTGGTAGCCCTCAATGACACGGTTGATCAGCGGATCGCTGCTGGTTAATTCGCCTACGGTCACGCCGTGTCACTCCTCACCCACCTTTTCACTCCCTGAGCTTACAGCAGGCGAGCTGTCCGCGCCAGCGAGCGCGCCGGCGTAGGTTAGTTGCCGCCCGGCCCGGAGGGTGTTTCTGTCAGCGTCGGCTGTGGCGTCAACGCCAGCGTTAGCAGGGCGTCGGCATCCCCGTTGCTGGCCGGGGCCAGCGCATCCGGATTGTCGTCATCGTCGCAGGGCAGGATGCGGGTGATGATCGCCGGCGTCTGCTTGTGATCGGGGGCGAAGGCGCGCACGACGAAGCTGGTCCCCGGCGGGGCCTGGTTAACGGTGAAGGTGTACACGCCAGGTGCAGGCGAGGTGATCGGCCCGTAGACCACGCGCCCCTGTTCGTTGATCCCATCCGCGGTCACCGCTTGCAGGGCCACCAGATCCGGGATTTCTGCCTGGAAGCTTACATCAAAGGGCAGCGATGGCAGCCCACCGCACGGCGTGAGATTGATATTTGCGGGTGGTGGTACAACCCAGGTCAGCGTCCCGCGGCAGTCCCGCAGCTGTAGAGGGGCGGTCACCTCATATGTCCCGCCGGCGATATCGATCAGGGTGACACGCACCGTAGCAGAAGCAGTCACAGCTGGCAATTCGTCGCCTTCGATGTCCACCCGGTACACACCGTCGTCCTGATCCAGCACATCCAGCCGGAATGGCGTAACGTAGCCGGTAATTGAGATCACCGCGGCCACATTGTCCACGGCGTCTGGCAGCGACGCGCCCACAAAGCCGCTGGTGCGCAGCGGCACTTCCGGGCAGGTGGCGTTGCTGCCGGCGACCACGCTGTCCGGCAGGGTGATCCAGGTGAAGACCATCGTGCAGTCGGCCAGGGTCACAGCGGCGGAGAGCGTGTGCGTCGCGCCGCGCCGGTCAACCACGCGGACGGTGATCGTCGCCGGGCCGGTGTAAGTTACCCCCAGCGCACCTGGGTCAAAGTCCAGGGCATAAGCGCCCGCGCCAAGCGGAGTCACCGCCAGCGCTTCCGCCAGGCCGGAACCCGCCGGGCCGCTGACGGAAGCCGTCACGCCACTGTCTTCCACCACTTCCGGCACCGAGACCACCGCGACGCCATAGGCGTTTTCCGGGATGGCCGGGCACAGGGCATTGCTGGCGGTCAGCGTCCCGGTCGGATCGGTCTGCCAGGTCAGTGTCAGGCGGCAGGCGGTCAGCGCCACTGTGGCTGTCAACTCGCGCAGGTTGCCTTCTGTGTCGGTGGCGGAGACTTTCAACAGGCCTGTGGCTTCCCCGGCGCCGGTGAACGTCGCCGCGTCCAGATCGATGCTGTACTGGCGGGTGGCCGGGTCTTCGGTTACCGGCAGGGCGAAGTTCAGGGGGGAGGGGCCACCTGTATCAAAAGCGATGGCCGCGGTCAGGCTGGCGACGGCCAGATCGCCTGTTGCCTGGACGATCGCTGTGGCTTGCTGCGGCGTTGCGGCGCAGTAGAAGTTGTCGGCGGTCATGGCAGGCGGCGGCGCAACCGCCCAGCTCAGGGCCAGACCACGCGGCGTGGGCGAGGGCGTGGGCGTAAACGTCGGCGTTGGTGTTGGCGACAGCGTCGGTGTCGGTGAGAGCGACGGAGTCGGCGTCACCGGCGGGATGCAGCGGGTGATGGTGAAGGTCGTGCTGATCTCGGCGGTGCGCCCCCGGCCATCGCGGGAGGTCACGCGCACCCGCGCGCCGACATCCCCGCCGCCAGCCACATCGCCCGGAATGGCGATGTCAAAGACAAAATTGGCGCTGCCCGGCGTCTCCGGCACAATGGTCAGGCGCTGGGGCTGCCGGCCATCGATGATCAGTTCGGCGGCCATCTCCGCGATCCCGTAGCTGCTGGCAGCGCTGACGACGACACGGGCGCCTGTCGGCGTCTGCGGGCAACTCCGGTTATCGGCGGCCATCAGGCCGGGCGGCAAGGTGATCCAGGTCAGGGTGAAAGGCGGCGTGCAGGCATCACCGATCCCGTCGCCGTCTGTGTCGGCCTGATCGGGGTTGTAGACCGCCGGGCAGTTATCCAGCGCATCGCACAACCCATCCCGATCGGTATCCGCGCAGGGCAGGCAGATGCTCTGCCCGGCGAAGATCAGCCCCGGGTCCGGGATGCAGTTGACCTGCGCCGCCAGAGCCACGCTGATATTGGCCGCCTGCGCCAGGTTGAACAGCGTGTCGCCGCGCTGGATGGTGATGCGCGGCCAGCCCAGCTGGGCGCACTGGTTGGTACACACATAGACCGTTGCGCTGGGAGTCGGCGTGGGCAGGATGCCCAGTTGGACGGTGGTCGGTGTTGGCTCCAGTGTATTCGTAGGCGTCGCTGTGGGCGTTTCTGTCGCGGTGGGGAGGGCGGTTTCAGTCGCCGTGGTTGTGGCCGGGGGCGGCGTAGCGGTAGTTACCAGCGCCAGGATGGTGGGGGTCGCGGTGGGCAATTGATACGGGAGAGAGAGGATTACCCCGCCAACAACACCCAGGAACAGGAGCAGCAACAGGCCCGCCAGCGCCCACTTGCGCAGCGGTGGACGGACGACGATCAACGCCCGTGCGCTGGCCGCCAGACCATCTGTGGTGAAGGCCGTGAAGGTTGCCTGCACCCGGCCACCGAACGGGAACGGTCCGACCGGGTAGGCCCGCACCTGTACGCTGGCATCCGCGCCGGGGGCGACAAACGCCTGTGCTGGCTCCAGGTCGATCGCCAGGTTCGGAGAATCGGCGACTGCCTCAAAGAAGACCTGGCGGGTTTCTGCACCGGCGTGATGCAGTTGCAGCGCTGCCGGAAGGGGAACATGAATGACCGGCGGTTCCACCGTCAGGCGCAAATCGCCCGCTTGCTCTTCCGTGCCTTCCATCGCTGCCCCGGCCACTTCCGGGATCAGGCTCAGCCGGTAATGGCCGATGCTCAGCGTGTCGCCGGGCGCCCAACGGATCTTCTGGTTAGGCGGGATGCGCCGCCCATTGAGCAACACACCCGACGGGCTGCCTGGATCGACGACCAGAATCTCGCCACCAGAGCGCAGGATCAGCAGCTGCTGCCCGGCGATGTTCTGGCCGGTCAGCTGAATATGGGCATTGGCAGCCGAGCCAATCACAACCGGTCGCTTGCCCAGCTCGTAAGACAGCAGATCGCCCCGCTCATTGACCAACCGGACGACCAGCCGCGTGTGTTCTGTGGTCATAATTTCGCCATGTAAACAGGTGGCGGTATCTATACTCGCCGGAACCTGGCTGTGCGCGCCCGGAGCGCGATCAGGGAACCATCCCGCGCTGCTACACCCCGGTATTATACGTCAGGGCACTGGCAGGACAACCGGGGACATTTGCTGCGGGCCGGTGCAGGCGAAAATTCAACAGAGGTCTTGGTGCTAAATGGCAGGGAAGAAAACAAGGGGCCAGGGCGGCAGGTGATCAGCGAAGGGACAAACCAGACTAGGGCATAGCATCATGACAGGCAGCACAGCCTGGGCGGTGACTGAATTTCTTTCCCGATGGGTTGCGTGAATGACAGCCTAGCGGCGGGCTTCCTGAGCGTGATCGAAGGGGTCGGTGACTTCCACGAACATCGCCAGCATACGCAGATCGCCTAGGCGGATCTCGTCACCGTCGCGCAGGATGTTGGGGCGGTAGGGAATCAGGCGTTTGCCGTTGAGGTAGGTGCCGTTAGTGCTGTCCAGGTCAGTGATCTGCAGGGTGTTATCCTGCATGACCAGTGAGGCATGGCGGCGCGAGACGCCCATCGCCAGACCGTTGTAGCGGCTCAGGTCGAAATCAGGTGTAATGTCCGCCAGCGGGTCAGCCCGCCCGAGCGTTACTGGCTGATTTTCCACCAGATCGATCCGGATCTGTTTGAGGGAGTTCACCAGGCGCAATACCAGGCGATGGCGGCTGGAGATGCGAGCATTACCCCACTGGGGATGGTTGACGCGCAGGTTGCCGACATCGATCTTGGGCGTTTTCTGAAAGCGATCAAGCATCTCGCCACAGTGGGAGCAGAACAGGTTGGTGTCCGGGTTAACCTGGCTGCAGCTTGGACAGGTAATGGTGCTCACTGGCTGTCTCCTGCACAAAAGCGCAGTCCTGCACAGGTTACGAAGTGGGGGTATGATGCCGGGCCGGGCGATGAAGCGGGTGATGTCTGGCGGCGGCCCTGGCCCTGTCAGGCCAGCGTGAATGTCGGCTGATGATCCTGTTGTACAAAGCACCTGACCCCAATGTTACCTCTTTTCAGGTAGATGCAAAACGTGAAACCTGTGTTGGATTAACGCACCGGTCTATTTTTTACGAATTTTTTAGATTGCGCTCTGAGTGTCCTGGCCTGTCATGGCTTCCGCTGACGCCGTTTCTGTCAGCGAGCACACCCCGCTGGTGACAGCTTCAGAGGCCGGTGGGTGGCGCAACTTTTTCCACCTTCACCGCACAGACCTTATATTCCGGAATTTTGGCGATCGGGTCGAGAGCCTTATTGGTCAGGATATTCCCCAGCGCCTCGGCATAATGGAAGGTCATGAAGACCAGCCCTGGCCGGGGACGGCGCATTACGCCGGCACGGGCGGTCACTGTCCCGCGCCGCGACGAGACGCGGATCCAGTCGCCATCGGCGATGCCCAGGGCGGCGGCGTCAGCCGGGTGAATCTCCACGCGTTCTTCCGGAGCCAGCAGGTCAAGGCCGGTGACGCGGCGGGTCATCGTCCCGGTGTGCCAGTGCTCCAGGATACGCCCGGTGGTCAGCATGAAGGGGTAGTCGTCGTCGGGCAATTCAGCGGCGGGCTGGTGATGCACCGGGCTGAAGCGGCCCAGACCGCGTGTGAAGCGTGTCGTGTGCAGGATCGGCGTGCCGGGGTGATCGGGAGCCGGGCAGGGCCACTGCAGACCGCCGTCTTCTAGCCGCTCGTAGCGTATACCACGGTAGATCGGCGTAACCTCTGCGATCTCGGCCATGATCGCCGCCGGGTCGGCGTAATCCCAGCCAGTCGCTCCCAGCCGCCGGGCAACTTCCGCCACGATCTGCCAGTCCGGGCGGGCCTGGCCGGGGGGATCACAGGCCCGGCGCACGCGCTGGATACGGCGCTCGGTGTTGGTGAACGTGCCGTCTTTCTCCGCGAAGCTAGCCGCTGGCAGGACGACATCGGCAAACTCGGTCGTTTCATGGAGGAAGATGTCCTGCACGACCAGAAATTCGGTTCTGGCCAGGCATTCGCGAACATGATTGGAATCCGGGTCGCTCATGGCAGGGTTTTCCCCCATGAAGTAAAGGGCTTTGACGTGACCATCCCCCGCGGCGTCGATCATCTCGGTCAGGGTCAGGCCGGGGACGGCTGGAGGCTGAGGGACGCCATAGAAGGCGGCCATCGCCGCGCGGATGCTTTCGTCGGCCACGGATTGATAGCCGGGGTAAACATTGGGCAGGCCACCGACATCGCAAGCCCCCTGGACGTTATTTTGGCCGCGCAGAGGGTTCACGCCGCCGCCAGGGATGCCAAGGTTACCGGTGAGCATGGCCAGGTTGGCTACGGCCAGGACATTCTGATGGCCGACAGTGTGCTGGGTGATGCCCATCGCGTAGAAGATAGCGGCTGGCTTGCGGCCCCCGTACAACCGCGCGGCCTGCTCCAGGTCGGCAACGGGCACACCCGTGATCTGGCTGACGCGCTCTGGGGTGTACTCCTCAACAACGGCCCGCCAGGTCTCAAAATTCTCCGTGCGGGCGGCGATGAACGCCTCATCGTGCAGACCTTCGCGTAAGATGATGTGGGCCAGGCCGTTGAGCAGGGCGATATCCGTCCCGCCTTCATGCTGGAGGAACAGGGTAGCGAACTCGGCCAGCTCGATCCGGCGGGGATCGGCGACGATCAATGCCGCGCCATGCTGGCGTACCGCCTTTTTGATCTGCAGGCTGATCACCGGGTGGTTGGCGGTGGTATTGGTGCCAATCAGCAGGATGGTCCGCGCCTGGGTGATGTCGGCGATACTGTTGGTCATCGCGCCGCTGCCGAAGGCCTGCACGAGGCCTGTTACGGTGCTGCTGTGTCAGAGGCGAGCGCAATGGTCGATGTTGTGCGTGCCGATGACCTGGCGGGCCAGCTTCTGCATCAGGTAGTTTTCTTCGTTGGTGCATTTGGCGCTGCACAGGAAGGCGATCGCGTCCGGGCCATGGGCGGCTTTGACCGCCGCCAGCCGGTTGGCGACCAGGTTCAGTGCCTCATCCCAGCTGGCGGGTCGCAATACGCCGTTGCGCCGGATGAGTGGTGTGGTCAGGCGGTCGCGGTGCCAGACGTAATCATGGCCAAAGCGGCCTTTGACGCACAGGTTGCCGTAGTTAGGGGCGGCGTCGAAAGGGGCGCTGACCCGGTAGATCACACCGTCTTTGACGTGCAACAGAATCTGGCAGCCAACACCGCAGTACTCGCACGTGGTGCGGACGACGCGATCGGGCTGAATGGCATTTGCCTGGTGGAGAGCGACGTGGTCGCTGCTGGCATGGGTCATCAGGTTCCTCCCGGCTGGTACAGCCCATCCCCGGTTACGATTCAGCGGTCGGGGGTCGCGTCCCGGCGCCCGGCCCGGTATGCCTGACCGGGGCGGGACGGCCCTATGCCTTCATTATAGGCCAGGATCAGGGGAGGCGCCGCCAGAGACCTGAAAGATCATGTCGCCGGATTGCCGGGGGAGGTGATGGTATCCCGGCGTCACTTGATGGCTCCGGCGGTCAGCCCGTCCACGAAGTTGCGGCCCACCATCCCGAACAGGATCAGCACCGGCAGCGTGGTCAGCGTGGCCCCGGCCAGCAGCAGCCCCCAGTCGACCTGATACTGGCCGATGATCCCGGCCAGGCCGACCGGCAGCGTCCGGTTGGCGTCGCTGATGATCAGCACCGAAGCCAGCATGTACTCCGTCCAGGAGGTGATGAAGGCGTAGATGGCGATGCTGGCGATGCCCGGCGCGGTCAGCGGCAGGGTGATACGCAGCATAACCCGCAGGCGGCCAGCGCCATCCAGTGCGGCGGCCTCCTCCAGTTCGTAGGGTACGGCGCGGAAGAAAGCCTGCAGCATCCACACAGCAAACGGCGCGGCGAAGGTGACATTGACGATCACCAGCGCCCACAGGCTATCGATCAGCCCGACCTGGCTCAACATGCCGTACAGGGGCACCAGCAGCAGGATACTGGGGAAGGCGTAGGTGACCAGGATGATCTTGAACAGGAACTGGCTGCCGGGGAAGCGCAGCCGGTAGATGCCATAGGCCGCCAGTGAGGCCAGCACGACCGTGATCACCATCGTCAGGGCGGCGATAATGGTGCTGTTGAGCAGGTAACGCGGGAAGGCCGACGACGCCAGCAGATGGTCATAGTGCTCCAGCGTGAACGACTGCGGGATCAGCGTCGGCACCTGGGCGATGATCTCCTGCGGCGCCTTGATCGACCCGGTGAAGATCCAGTAGAAGGGGGCGATGACCACGATCAACAGCACGGCCACGGACAGGTACACCCCCAGCGAGCGGCGCAATCCTGCCAGATCAGTCATCATCCCTGCTCCTCCTCAGCACGCGGGGCCATCAAGCGAGTGTACAGCATGGCGAAAGCCAGCAATGCCAGCCCCAGCACGACCGAAGCCGCCGCCGAGCGGCTGAGCCGGTACTTGAAGAAAGCGGTGTCGTAGATGAACACGGGCAGCGTGGTGGTGGCCGCAGATGGCCCGCCGCGAGTCAGCAGCCAGATGATGTCGAAGACATTGATCGACCATAGCATCCCGACCAGCCCCATGACGAACAGCACAGCCTGCAGGCCCGGCATGGTGATGTGCCAGAAGCGCTGCCAGGCTGACGCGCCATCCACCGAAGCCGCTTCGTACAGTTCCTCCGGGATGCTCTGCATCCCCGCCAGCAGGATCACGGCCATCAGCGGGAACCAACGCCAGGAGTTGATGAAGATGACTGAAGCGCGTGCGCTTGGCCCGGTGCCGAAGAAACCGATTGGCTGCGGCGTGATGCCCAGTGTTACCAACAGATAGTTGACAATCCCGCCGGAGGTGCCCAGCAACCAGCGCCAGATGATCACCACGACCACCGTCGGCACGATCCAGGACAGAATCACCCATACACGGGCCAGCCCCTGCCCGCGGAAGCGCTGCTTGAGGATCAGGGCGGTGAGGAAAGCAGCCAGGGTTTGCAGCACGGCGTTGGCGACCACCCACACCAGGCTGCGCCCGAAAGCTTCCCAGAAGTTATCGGAGCCGAGGACTTTACTGTAGTTCTCCAGGCCAACAAACTGGCCGCCGGTGCCGATAATCCCGACATCCAGGAAGCTCAGGCGCACCGCTGAAAGCAGCGGGTAGAGGATGGTCCCGGCCAGCCATAGAATCAGCGGGGCCACCAGCAGGTAGCCGAGCAGGGTATCCCCTGCTGGCCGACGAAAGCGCCCGGCGAGCAGGCCGGCCCTGGCTCGCCCGGTCGTGGTGGGGGTGGCGTTGGTCATGGGTATCCCTCATAGGTAAAGCCGGTGGGAAGGGAAGCCCCCTTCCCACCGGGTCAGGAAGTCCCCGCGGGGACAGCGGACGATCAGTCTTCGATCGCTTCTTCCATCAGGGCCTGGCCTTCGGCCACCGCTTCCGCCGGGTCCATATTGTCGATCACGACCTTCTGCAGGGTCTGGGCCAGCAGGTTCTGGGCCGAAATCTGGGCGATGCTGGGGAAGATGTTGCCGCCGGTGAAGCCGAACAGCATGCCGTTGCGGGAGTTCTCCAGCATGACTTCGATCTGGCTCTTGTACTTGACGACCATCGGGTCTTCCCAGTAGCTGGCAGCCTGGCTACCGCTTTCGGTGACCGGCAGGAACAGGCCCGGCTCCATGTTCAGGAAGCGGCCATAGTTCTCCGGCTCCAGCAGGAAGCGCAGGAAGGTGTAGATCGCTTCCTGCTTGGCAGGGTCATCGGTCAGGACCATGACGCCATTCACGTAGGCGATGGTGCCCGACTGCTCGACATCCGCCGCATGCGGGATGGCCATCACGCCCAGGTCTTCCGGATCGCCCTCAGCCTGGGTGTCGTAGGTGGTGATCACCGTGAACTGGAGGATGGAGGCGCAGGTACGGCTGGCAAAGCAGGCCTCGGCCTCGCCCCAGGTCCAGTTCGGGCTATCGGGCGGCGAGTACTGGTAGAGCTGCTTGTAGAAGTCGAAGGCGGCGACGGTCGCCTCATTGTTGAAGCGCAGCGTGCCATCAGGGTTGTAGATCTCCGAGGCGCCGGCGTTGATCATGAAGTCGTAGGTCGTCTGGTCGGTGTACAGATGGCGGTTAGCGGGTAGGCCGATGCCGTACTGGGTATCGGTGGTCAGGGTCTGGACGGCGGCCAGCCACTCGTCCCAGGTGGTCGGCGGCTCAACACCGGCCTCAGCAAAGACACTCTTGCGATACCACAGCGAATGGGCCATGTTCCACAGCGGCACCGCCCAGACGTGATCTTCGTAGCTATACGGCTCAATGGCCGCCGGGAAGAAGCCATGGGCCTCGTTCATCTCGGCTACGAAGTCATCGACCGGCTGCACCGCGCCCACCGCCCGGATGATCGGCGTGAAGTCCGGGATGGCAAAGAGCATATCTGGAGCATTGCCAGCGGCGACCGCAGCGGGCGCCTTGGTGTAAATCTCGCCCCAGTTCTGCGGCTCCTGGCGGACGACGATATCCGGGTGGGCGGCGTTGAATTCGTCGAGCAGTTCCTGCACGCGGGCAACACGATGCGGCGGTTGCTCCATGTGCCAGAAGACGATCTCAACCGGCCCCTGCGCGGCCACCGGGCCGATGGCGACGGTCAGAAAAACAGCGATTAGCAGCAAACGTGCGATCTTTGACATCTGCAACTTCTCCTCTTAGCAAAACCTTTCAAGAACGAACGGAGCGCGTGGTCATCGGTTATCCGCGCAACAAAAACTCAGGTCTTGGCGCTTTTCCCTCCTTTTCTCGCTGAGCAGGCTTTACGCTCCGCTGAGCCAGCGGATGGCCTGATCCCAGAATTGCTGATAGTGTGGCCAGCGAATGAAATCGCTGCCCCAGTGCGGCGCGACATCCGACGTAATAGCCAGCACGCGGCCCTTGCCGACCGTCCAGCAGGCCAGGAAGGGGTCGTCATCGTCGCCGATACGGGCCAGCAGGTCGGCGCCCTGGCGCGGGGCAGTCTTGTTGTAGCCCATGAACATGGGCATGGGATCGGTGGGGATACCGGCCAGGATCGGGTGATCGGGGCGCAGGATGCGCGGGCGTGCGCCTTCTGGCGTCTCGATCCGGTCGTCATGCATGGGCAGAATCTCCACCGGCAGGATACGGGCGACCGGCGTCCCATACCAGCGGCCCTGACCGTGATGCCCCTGGTAAGTGAAGTAGCCGCCGACATAAGCCAGCCCGCCGCCGTTTTCCACAAAGCGGACGATCTCCTTCAGGCGGTTCGGCCCCATTGGCACGGCGTTGCGGCGCGCGCCGGGGTAGAGCACCACCGTGTCGTGGCCGATGTCGCTGAGGATCAGCACGTCGTAGGCTGCCAGCGCCTCTGCCGTCTCCGGCAGATGGTAGTACGCTTCATGGGAGAGCATCCGGGTGACGGTGTGCCCGCTGCTTTCCAGCGCACTGCGCAGGTATGTCCCGGCGTCCCAGATTTGATCCAGCAGAGGGAAGACCTCGATGCCTTCCAGCCCCAGGACAGCCATGATGGCCGAGTCGCCAGCATACAGAACTTTGCTCATAACCCCTCTCCTGCGGTCGGTGACCGCTACCTGCTGCACTTCCCGCTCATGCCGCGCCCGCCCAGACCAGCGCGGCGGCGCCGATCTCGCCGGAATTGGCGCCCAGCCCGGCGGGCACAATGCGCACGGCTTCCACGTTAGAAGGCAGGGCGCGTACGGCAACCGTCTGGCGCACCGGCTCAAACAGCAGGTCGCCCGCTGCCGCTACGCCGCCGCCGATGATGATCCGCTCCGGATTGACCACATCCACGCACCAGGCCAGCACCATGCCCAGCCGTTGCCCGGCCAGGGTGATGATCTCACGAGCCAGGGCGTCGCCCCGCTGGGCTGCCTCAACCACGTCGACAGCGGTCAGCGTCTCGGGGGGGCGATCGGCCAGGATCGAAGGCCGCCCGGCGGCCAGTTGCTCCCGCGCCTGGCGGGCGATGGCCGGGCCGGAGGCCAGCGCCTCCACACAGCCGCGCTTGCCACAGCCACACAGCGGGCCGTCTGTCTCCACGATCAGGTGGCCCAGGTCAGCAGCGCCGCCGCTGACGCCGTGATACAGCTTACCTTCCAGCACCAGACCGCCGCCGATGCCCGTCCCGACGGTGACGTAGAGGATGGTCTGTGCGCCACGGCCTGCGCCGTAAAGCAGCTCGCCCAACGCAGCGGCGTTGGTATCCTTGGCGACGCTGATCGGCCCGGCCCAGGCATCGCCCAGGTGAGCCAGCAGGCGGTCGCGCAAAGGCACATTGACCCAGCGCAGATTGGACCCCATGATCACCACGCCGCGCACGTGATCGGTGGAACCGGCGGCCCCGATGCCGATCCCGACGATGCGATGGCCCGACCCGGCCTGGGCCTGTAAGGCCCGGATGCACTCCGCCATCCGTCCGATCACCGGCTCAACGCCTTCTTCCGGTCGGGTCGGCGTCCGGACTTCGGCGACGACTGTGCCCTCGCGGGTGACCAGCGCCCCGGCGATCTTGGTCCCGCCCAGGTCAATGCCCAACGCTAGCTCAGCCATATCGCAGCACTCCTCATGCTGTATGGGGTGACGCTGCCCGGCGCTGCCGGGGCGCGTCCCGTCCGCTACCCTGTGCCGGAATCGCCTGCCGGGGCCTGCACCACGCCACTGATCGCCGTCGTATCGGGGTGGCGGAGGATGGCCCGGAGCTGGTACTGGTCGCCACGGTAAACGGAATAGACGAATTCAACCGGCCGGTCATGCCGGGAGTAAGTTGTACGGCGGATGCCCAGCACCGGCGTCTGGCGGTCAATGTTCAACAGGCGGCGCTCGTGAGGCTGGGGCAGGCGGGCCTCGATGATCTGGTCCGCCCAGACCAGCACCCAGCCATATTCGCGGCGTAACACGCCATAGAGTGATTCGCGGCTAAAATCGTGCCCGTCCAGAATGCCGGGGCACATCTGATGATCGAGGTGGGTCGTTTCGATGGCTAGTGGTTTGCCATCGGCCAGACGGACGCGACTGAGGACGACAACCTCCGCCCCCGGCGCGATCTGTAGCCGCGCTGCGACTTCATCGTCAGCGGGTCGCAGTGTGGCCTCCAGCACGCGGCTGGAAGGTTCCACCCCGCGCTGGCGCATCTCTTCGGTAAAACTGCGCAGGGCATCCAGGTCCTGGTCAAACTTGGGCGGGGAAACATAGGTGCCCTTGCCGACGCGGGTGTAAGTCAGGCCCTCGCGGGCCAGCAGGAGCAGGGCCTGGCGGGCAGTCATCCGGCTGACATTGAACTGCTCGGCCAGTTCGCGCTCGGAAGGCAGCCGTGCGCCGACCGGGTAGGCGCCCGTCTGAATCTGCATCTGCAGGTAGTTCTTGATCTGGATGTAGAACGGCTCGGATGAATGCGGCTGCACGTTCACGGCGTGTCTCCCCCTGACGCGCTGCCCGGGCATTCGGACTTCTTTGGTCTATGGTGGTATATACCGCTACTTATCAGCATAGGGTAAAATCCATCTGGAGTCAATCCTGTTGGTCTGATCTGTGTCCCGGGCTGGAAAGTCAGCGAGCCGGGAGATAGGCGAAAGATGACCGCTGGCAGCACGGGCATGGTTCTGGCCGGCAGCCTGTTCTCACCCCTCTTTCGCCCGACGACTGGATCGCTGATGTTCTGTGCGTCATGACTGCGGCACAGCCGGGTTGCATCCCGGCGCGATTCGGTGACAATAAAGCGCGACCGGGCGCCCGGCTGCTGCTGGTTCATGCCGCCGGGTGTACCCGAATAGCTCGCTTACTGCTCCGGAGAGAGGTTTACATGAACTACAGCGAACGCCAGCAACGGTTTCAGGAGGCGCTTGGACACAGCGCTGATCTGGCCTTTCTGCCGGTTTCCGCCGATTTGCAGTATCTGACCGGTGTGCCCCGCGACTTCCCTAACTTCGGGGCGACGATCCACCCTGGCGCATGGCTGGAGGGGTTGTGGATGGCCCCACAGGGCGCGCCCCTGCTGGCCCTGCCGCGTATGACGGCGGAATTTGGCGGTCTGGCCGATTCCACCGGCGTTGAGCTGCGTATCCTGGGCGATCACGACGATCCGGCGGCGCTGGTGCGCGAGATTGCGGCGCGATTTGGTGTGCCGCCCGGGCCACGCATCGCCCTCGGTGACCGCGCACGGGCGGAGACCGCTTCCCGCCTGCACGCGATCTTCCCCGGCGCGACCTTTGTCTCCGCCACCGATCTGCTGCGCCCGCTGCGGGCGATCAAGAGCGAAGCAGAGATCGCCATCATGCGCCGGGCCGGGGCGATCACAGAGGCAGCTTTCGCCGATGTACTGCCCAGGCTTCGCCATGGCATCACCGAACTGGAGATCATGGCCGAGGTAGATTATCAACTGCGCCGTCATGGATCGCTGGGGCCATCCTTTACCACGGCGCTTTACAATACCGGCCCACACCACGAACTGATCTTCGGCAAGCACGAGCAAACCTGGCACCGTCCGCTCAAGCCGCCGGTGGCCATCCTGTTTGACTTCGGCGCGATCTACGAGGGTTACTGCTACGACTACGGGCGTACAGTCTACTTTGGCCAGCCGGATGAGGAAATGCAGCGTGTGCATGAACTGGTGATGGCTTCGCAGGCAGCGGGGATCGCCGCGCTGCGGGCCGGTCAGGCGACAGCGGCCCAGGCAGATGCTGCCGCGCGGCAGGTGATTGAAGAGGCCGGGTATGGCCCGAACTTCCGCCACCGGCTGGGGCATGGCATCGGCCTGGACGTGCATGAGCCGCCCTTCCTGACGGCGGGGGACGAGACCGTACTGGCGGAAGGGATGCTCTTCACGGTGGAGCCGAGTATCCTCGTCCCCTGGGGGCCGGCGGCGCGGGTGGAAGATGTTGTTATAGTCCGGCCCGGCGGCGGCGAGCCGCTGACCACCGGCTACCCATCGCTGATCGTGATCGATTGAGGGAGAGGTCCATGCAGCGCCAGAACATTGCTTCCGGCACGGTCTGGGAGGGAATCGCTGGCTACTCGCGGGCTGTACGTGTTGGCGATCTGGTGTTCGTCTCCGGTACAACGGCGACCGATGAGCAGGGGCGTCTGGTTGGGCCGGGCGATGTCTATGCTCAAACAGCTTACATCCTGAGCAAGATCGGGGCTGCGCTTGAAGCGGCGGGCGCGACGCTGGCCGATGTGGTACGGACGCGCATCTACGTCACCGATGTGACCCGCTGGGAGGAAGCGGCTCGCGCCCATGCCGAAGTCTTTGGCGCCATCCGCCCGGCCAACACGCTGATCGAGGTCAGCCGGCTGGTCGGCGACGGCTACCTGGTGGAAGTCGAAGCTGACGCGGTGATCGGGGCCAGCGGGCAGGGAGCCGACGCATGAAGTTCAGCCTGCGCTTCAACAATGATTTGCCGGTTACGGCGTATGTCCGGCTGGCGCGGGCAGCGGAGGCTGCTGGCTTTGACCAGTTCTGGGTTAGCGATGATCTGTTCCTGCGCAGTGGGGTGGTGATTCTGGCGGCTGTTGCGGCGGCGACGGAGCGGATCGAAATCGGGACGTGCATCCTCAATCCGTACACGATCCATCCCGCGGAGATCGCCATGATCGCGGCGACGCTGGACGAGCTATCCGGCGGGCGCTTCAACCTGGGCCTTTCCGCCGGGGCGGCGGACTTCCTGGCCTGGATCGGGATCGTGCCGGAAAAGCCGCGCACGGCTGTTGTGGAGACGGTCAACGCAATCAACCGCCTGCTTTCTGGCGAGCGCGTCCCCCTGGAAGGGCAGTTCCTGCGCTGGACGGAGGAGGCGTATCTGCGCTTTACCCCCCGGCGGCGTGTCCCGATCTATCTCGGCGCGCTCAGCCCCAATATGCTGCGGGCCATCGGGGAAGTGGCCGATGGCGGGTTGCCGTTGCTCTTCCCGCCGGAGCACTACGCGACGGTGCTGCCCTATATTCAGGAGGGCGCAGTGCGGGCCGGGCGCGATCTGGCCGCGCTGGATGTAGCGGCCTGCATCTGGTGCTCGGTCGCCGATGACCGGGCGGCGGCGGAAGACGCCCTGCGGGAGAAGATCGCCTACTATGGTCAGTCGCTCAGCCCGCTGATCTGGGAGCGGCTGGGGCTCACGCGGGACGACTTTGCGCCCATCGCCCAGGCGGTCATGGCGGAGCGCGACCTGGCGCGGGGTAAGGCGCTGGTCACGCCGGCCATGTTGCGCATCGGCGTAGCGGGCACGGCTGCCGCGCTGATCCCCCGCCTGGAAGGGTTGATCGCACTGGGCGCACGGCACATCAGCTTCGGGCCGCCGCTGGGGCCTGATCCGCTGGCGGCGATCGAGGTCATTGGGCGGGAAGTGCTGCCCTATCTGCGGAGGATTGCTCCATGAGCAGACTCTTCGGTCTGTACGATCTGCGGGTGACGGTGGTCGCCATCGAGGGGCGTTCGGTATGCGGGATGCAGGTTGGCGACTACTTCGAGTTGACCGAGAGCAGCAAGCTTCGCCTGCCGCCGGGCAAGCACTTTTGCATTTATGCGCTGGGCGCGGTCTTGCCCCTGCTGGCGGCCAAGCAGCGCCAGCTTGAGGCTGATGACTGGCTGGAGCGCGATACACTGGTGGCCTGCCCCGACCCGGAAGAGCGCCTGATCATGCGCATTGAGCGCATTGCTCGCCGGACACTGGACAGTGACGAGTTGACCTGATGGCCCGCGAGATCAGTATTGCCTTTCAGACGGATAAATCCCCGGCGCAGTACATCGCCCTGGCCCGGCTGGTCGACCGTTACGCCTTTGACGCGGTCAGTGTGTACTGCGATGCGCCATTTCAGCCGAGCTACGGCCCGCTGCTACTGATGGCTCCTCACCTGCGGCGGGCGCGGTTGGGACCGGCGGCAGTCTCGCCTTCGCGCATCCACCCGATCGACATTGCGGCGGAGACGGCCCTGCTGGCCGGGCTGGCGCGGGGCGGAGTCTATGTGGGTATCGCCCGCGGGGCCTGGCTGGCCGAGCATGGCATCCGCGAGCTAGAACCGCCGCTCACGGCCATCCGCGAGGCGGTGGCGGTGGTACGCTACTTGCTCGCCGGGGCGGAGGGCGGGCTTGACGGCGCCATCTTCCCGCTGGCGGCGCACGTACGCGCGCCGTACCCGCTGCCGCAGGGGCCGATCCCGATCCTGATCGGGACATGGGGCCGCCGCCTGGCGGCCCTGGCCGGAGAGATCGCCGATGAGGTCAAGGTAGGCGGCTCCGCCAACCCGGCGATGGTGCCGGTCATGCACGGCTGGATCGCTGCTGGCGAGCGGCAGGCCGGGCGTCCGGAAGGATCAGTCGGCGTGGTGATGGGGGCGGTGACGGTGGTCGACGAGGATCGGGGGCGGGCGCGGCAGGCGGCGCGCCGGGCGGCGGCGCTGTACCTGCCGGTGGTGCTGCCGCTGGACCCCACGATTCCGGCTGACCCGGAATTGATCGGGCGGCTGCAGGCGCTGGTCAACGCCGGGGAGTCTGATGCTGCCGCCGCGCTGATCTCCGACGATCTCCTGGATCGCTTCGCTTTCGCCGGGGCGCCCGCCGACCTGATCCGCCAGGCCGAGGCGCTCTTTGACGCCGGGGCGAGCCGGATCGAGTTCGGCACACCGCATGGACTCGACCCGACGACTGGCATCCACCTGCTGGGGGAGCGAGTCATCCCGGCGCTCAAGGGGAAGTAGCATAAAGCGGGGGCGGGATTAGCCAGAATGCCCCAGCATTTCTGTGGTTTTTGACCGGGAGAAACGTGCTGGCAGAATTGCGATTCGCAGTATAATTCTGCCAGTAGTGCCACTCAATAGTTGTTCATGCACCCACAAAGTAAGGAGTAGTGACCCATGCGACGCCTTTATGGACTTCTTGTAGTGGTGTCGCTCCTGAGCCTGCTGGCCTTTGGCGGCGCAGCAGCCCAGGAGGAAAAGGTACTGGTCGTTGGCCTCTCTGAGGACTACAACGGCCTGGACGTGCACCGCGCCTACGAGCCGGGCGGCTCCCTGATCCACAAGATTGTCTACGACACGCTGGTTACATTCCCGACTGATTCGGTGAGCGAAATCCTGCCCAACCTGGCCGAAAGCTGGACGATCAGCGACGATGGTCTGGTTTATACTTTCACCCTGCGGGGTGACGTGGTCTTCTCCAATGGCGACCCGCTGACTGCCGAGGATGTGGTCTTCAGCTTCAACCGCATGAAGAACCTCAAGGATAACCCGGCCTTCCTGGCGGACGGCATTGTCAGCGTCGAAGCTCCGGATGAGCGCACGGTCGTCCTGACCCTTGCTGCGCCGGACCCCGCCATCCTGGCCAAGCTGGTTTTTGACGCCTTCTCGGTGGTCAATGCCGACGTGGTTCGCGCTCAGGGTGGGACGGACGCTGAGAACGCCTCTGAGGCTGATACCGCCGAACTGTGGTTCAACGATAACTCCGCCGGGACCGGCCCGTACATGGTCGACTTCTACGAGCCGACCGTGCAAACCGTGCTGGTTCGCAATCCCAATTACTGGGGCGAGGCACCATACTTTGACCGGATCATCATCCGCAACATGCCGGAGGCTGCTACCCAGAAGCTGGCCCTGGAAGCTGGCGACATCCACATTGCCATGGACATCACCGCTGACCAGCTCCCCTCGCTGGAGGGCAACCCCAACATCTCCGTGTATTCCACCCAGAGCGACACGCTGATCTTCCTGCTGATGAACCAGGATCCAGAGATCGGCGGCCCGATGAGCGATCCGAAGGTACAGCTTGCTGTGCGCTATGCCCTGGATTACGAAGGCCTGAAGCTGCTGGGCGGTGCGGGTACCAACACGCCGGCGGCGATGGTCCCGTTGGGCTTCGCCGGGGCGCTGGACGCTTCGGAGGCGCTGCCACGCGATCTGGAGATGGCCCGCAGCCTGCTGACCGAGGCCGGTTACCCCGATGGCTTCACGGTTGACCTGCGCTACCCGGACTTCACCTACATCGGCACCCAGTTCTCCCTGGTCGCCCAGAAGGTCCAGGCGGACCTGGCCGAGGTGGGCATCACGGTGAACCTGGTGCCGGAAGAGCTGCAGGTCTCGCTGGAGGCCTACCGCGGTGGACGGCACGGTTTTGGCCTGTGGCTGTGGAACCCGGACTACTACGACACGCTGGACTATGTGGAGTTCCTGCCGGGCGGTGTGGTGGGCAAGCGCGCCAACTGGACGGACGAGAACGCCGACGCGACCATCCTGGAACTGCGCGACAAGGTTAAGGTGGAGACTGACCCGGAAGTCCGCAACCAGCTGTTCCGGGAAATCCAGCTCTACGAACAGCAGTCCGGGCCGTTCGCGCCGCTGTTCCAGCCGGGCGTGCACTTTGCCTATAATGCTACGCTCAAGGGCTTCAATTATAACGGTCAGTGGCGCGTGGACCTGTCTCTGCTGAGCTTTTAGCCCTGCTGCGTTGGCAGATGTAAGACGGTGGGGGCCGTGCCCCGGCGCGGCTCCCCCGTCTTTATATAGCGCCCTGGCGCTGTGTACACCTGAGTTGGTCAGGGGCTGGCCTTCTTCCTCGTGCTTTGTTTGCTCTGGCTCCTGGCTGCCTGCTCACATTGGTAGAACGCCTATGTCGTTATCCGCCTATTTTCTGCGACGTTTGCTGCTGGCCGTGCCGCTGGTGATCGGCATCTCGCTGGTTTCCTTCATCATCGCCAATCTGGTTCCCAGCGATCCGATGGCCGCCAACCTGGGCGAGCGCGCTGCCGCTGACCCGGAGATCGTGGCCGCCTTCCGGGCCAAGTGGGGGCTGGACGAGCCGTTTTTTGTCCAGTACTTCACGTACCTGCGCAACCTGCTCAGTGGTGATATGGGGACATCCATCCGTACGCGGCGGCCGGTGGCCGACGAACTGTTGCGCTACATGCCCGCGACGGTGGAACTGGCGACGGCGGGGATTATCGTGGCCCTGCTGGTTGGCGTCCCGCTGGGCGTGATCTCGGCGGTGTGGCGCAACCGCCCGATCGACTTTATCGCCCGGATCATCTCCCTGATCGGGGTCAGTGCGCCGGTGTTCTGGCTGGCGTTGGTGGCGCTGTTGCTGCTCTACCTGCGGTTGCGTATTCTGCCGGGGCCAGGGCGGCTGGACGCCGTGATCCCGCCGCCGCCAGCAGTGACCGGCCTGTATACGATCGACGCGCTGGTGGCCGGGCAGTGGCGCACACTGGGTAACGCCCTGGCGCACCTGATCCTGCCGGCGGTAGTGCTGGGGGCCTATTCCGCCGGGTTGATCACGCGCATCACCCGCTCGGCCATGCTGGATGTACTGTCAATGGATTACATTACAACGGCACGCAGCAAGGGTCTGCGGGAGCGGACGGTGATCCTGCGGCATGGCCTGCGCAACGCCCTGCTGCCTGTGGTGACTGTGATCGGGCTATCGTATGGCAACCTGTTGACCGGCGCGGTGCTGACGGAGACGATCTTCTCCTGGGGCGGCATCGGGCGCTTCGCCTATGATTCGGCCCGCAGCCTGGACTTCCCCTCGATCATGGGGGTGAGTATGCTGATCGCGCTGGTCTTTGTGCTCACCAACCTGATTGTGGACATGCTTTATTACATCCTCGATCCCCGGATTCGCTTATAGGAGCGGCCTGGCATGATGCGTACGCTGCGCATTCAGATCGCCCGCAACCCATTGATGGCAGTGGGGGTGGTGATCTGTCTGATCTGGTTCACGATCTCACTGGTGGCGCACCTGATTGCTCCTTACGGGCCGCTGGAGCAGAACATGGTCAACCGCCTGCACCCCCCCAGCCAGGAGAACCTGATGGGCACCGACCAGCTGGGCCGCGATGTGTTGACCCGCGTGCTGTATGGCGGGCGGATTTCCCTGCCGGCGGGGCTGCTGGTCATCATCATCTCGACGGTGATCGGGACGTTGGTCGGCGCGGTGGCCGGGTATGCGGGGGGCATGTGGGATGAGTTGCTGATGCGCGGGACAGAGATCTTCATGGCCTTCCCGACGATCATCCTGGCCATGGCCATCGCCGCCGCGTTGGGGCCGAGCGTGATCAACGCCGTGATCGCCATGGTGCTGGTCTGGTGGCCCAACTACGCCCGTATCGTGCGCAGTCTGGTGGTCAGTGTCAAATCCAACGACTATGTGGAGGCGGCCCGCGCCCTGGGAGCCTCCGACCGTCACATCCTCTTCCGGACGATCCTGCCGAACTGCCTGGCCCCGGCCATCGTCATGGCCACGCTGGACATCGGCAACGCCATCCTGCTCTTCGCCGGGCTGAGCTTTCTGGGCCTGGGTGCGGACCCTTCCACGCCGGAGTGGGGGCGCATGGTGGCCGACGGCGTCAGCAACTTCGACCAGTGGTGGCTGAGCACGTTCCCCGGCCTGGCGATCTTCACCGTGGTGATGGCTTTCAACTTCGTGGGGGATGGCCTGCGCGACCTGGCCGATCCGCGCGTGCGCAAGGCGCGGGGGTAGGACAAGCCATTCACGCGCACGAAAAGAGGCCGGGATCGCCCCGGCCTCTTTGATTCCCGTGCCCGGTACCCTACAGCAGATCGCGGGCCAGGTGCTGAATTTTGCGCACGGCCTCCACGATGCTGGCCGCGTCTTCCTCGCCGCCCAGCAGGGTGTAATGGGGCAGCCAGACCGTTTCCCAGGCGGCGCGGGCCGTGTTGGGGAAGCTCTGGTGCAGGAAGGGCGGCTCAACGTCCCGCTGATCGGGCGGCAGACGCTTGAGGTACTCACCGCTCTGGAAAAGAGCCAGTTGATGCAGGGGCGGGTAGCTGGCCTGGGTCGGGATGCCTTCCGCGTTGAGGGCCTGGATGAACCGTTCCGTTGGCGCGTTGGCGAAGGCGGCGCGATCGTAGTGGAAGATGTAGGCATAGTGCCCGTTGCGGGTGCAGCGCGGGTCAAGCGCCTGGGGGGTGATCCCTTCGATCCGGGCCAGGTGCTCGTTCAGGTAAGCGGCGGCCCGCGACCGTACAGCGGCCTGTTCATCCAGGCGAGCCAGTTGCTGGCTGAGGATCGCCGCCTGCCACTCGCTCAGGCGGTAATTGGAGCCGTAGACGAAGTGCGCGTAGAACCACTCGCCGGGCATCCGCCCGCAGTCGTGGGCAGCGCGGGCCTGGCGCTCGATGGCGTCGTCGTTGGTGATAACGATCCCGCCTTCGCCGGCGGTCATCAGTTTGCTCTGCTGGAAGCTGAACGTCCCGATGTCGCCGATCGCCCCGATCTTGCGCCCGCGCCACTCGGAGCCGTGGGCATGGGAGCTATCCTCAACCAGGTGCAGGTTGTGGCGGCGGGCGAGGGCGGTCAGACGATCCAGGTCGGCGGGATGCCCGCCCAGGTGCACGGCGATGATCGCTCTGGTGCGTTCGGTGATGGCTGCTTCTGCCAGGCCGGGGTCAAGGCAGTAGGTGCGCGGGTCGACATCCACAAAGACCGGGCGCGCCCCGGCGAACAGCACAGCGCTGGCAGTGGCCACAAACGTATAGTCTGGGACGATAACCTCGTCGCCGGGGCCGATCCCCAGGGCGGCCATAGCGACTTCCAGCGCGGCGGTGCCGTTGGTGACGGCGATACCGTGCCGGGCCTGGTGATAGGCGGCGAATTCCTGCTCAAAGCGCAGGGCGTGTGTGCCGGGCGTGCGCCACCACACGCGGCTCTCCAGCACTTCCAGCAGGGCCTGGCGCTCGCGCTCGTCGTATTGCGGCCAGACGGTGAACGGCGTGGCGCGGACGGGAGTTCCTCCCAGTAGGGCCAGCTTGCTCATTTTGGCTTCTCCTCCTGAATAACCGTAGCGCTGGATCAGCCCCGCCGGTCGAAGACTTCCGGGTTGACGGGGTGGGGCAGGCGTTCCCCGCGCAGTCCGGCCAGCAGATTTTCGGCGGCCATGACCGCCATTCGCCCCCGCGTAGCCACACTGGCGCTGGCGATGTGCGGTACGACCAGGCAGTTATCCAGCCTCAGCAGTGGAGAATCGGGCGGCAGCGGCTCTGGATCGGTCACGTCCAGAGCGGCAGCGGCGATCTGGCCGCCGGTCAGCGCATGATAGAGCGCCATGTGGTCGACAACCGGCCCGCGGGCGGTGTTGATCAGGATGGCGGTTGGCTGCATCAGGCTCAGCGCCCGTGCGTCGATCAGGTGGAACGTCTCCGGCGTGAGCGGGACGTGCAGACTGACGAAGTCGCTTTCGGCCAGCAGGGCGTCCAGCGGGCGGTATTCTGCGCCCAGGGCGGCGGCTTCTGGAACTTCGGCCCGGTCGGTGTAGAGGAGGCGCATCGCGAAGCCGCGCGCCCGACGGGCAACGGCCTGGCCGATCCGCCCCATGCCGATGATGCCCAGCGTCGCCCCATGGATGTCGCGGCCCAGCAGCAGGGTCGGCCCCCAGGTTTTCCAGCGCCCGGCGCGGGCATAGCGCTCCGCTTCCGGGATGCGCCGCGCCGCAGCCATGAGCAGGGCAAAAGCGAAGTCGGCGGTGGTTTCCGTCAGGACGCCGGGCGTATGGCCGACCGGCAGGCCGTGGGCGGTGCAGGCGGCGATGTCAATATTGTCGTAGCCGACGGCCATCTGGCTGATCACGCGCAGGCGCGGGGCGGCCTCCAGCAGGGCAGCGTCGATCCGGTCGGAGAGCAGGCAGAGCAGACCGTCAGCCTCAGCCGTCCGGCGCTGGAGGATGTCATAGGGCGGCGGCAGTTCGTCCTCCCACAGATCGATCATGCAGGCGTCGCGCAGCAGGGCCAGCCCTTCCTCAGGGATGACACGGGTGATGAAGACACGCGGTCGGGTCATGGCACTTCTTTCCGGTGACTGGTGGCGCAGGGATCGCGTCAAGGATAGCATGCTTTGCGCCGCTGGAGGAAGTGGTGTACGGCGTGGTACAGTTAGGTTAGCAGCGCTGACCACGCCTGCTCAGCGTAGTAGCGGGATCGGGGGGCGCTTCCTGGCGCTGGTCATAAAGAGAAGGAATCATGCCGCGTTTGATTGTCAACGGGGACGATTTTGGCGCTGCGCCAGCCGTCAACGCTGCCATTGCTGAGGCATTTCGGACGGGCATCCTGACCAGCGCCAGCCTGATGGTCACCGGCGAAGCGGTTGATGAAGCGGTCGCCCTGGCGCGGGAATTGCCCGGCCTGCGGGTTGGGCTGCACTTGGTGCTGCTCAGCGGGCGGTCATGCCTGCCGCCGGAGGAGGTGCCGCATCTGGTGGATACGCAGGGGTGCTTCCCGGAGAATCCGCTGGCGGCGGGGGTGCGCTGGATGTTCAGCGCGGCGGCGCGGCGCGAACTGCGGCGGGAGGTCGAGGCGCAGGTGACACGCTTTCAGGAGACAGGGCTACCGCCGGATCATCTGAACAGCCACCGTCATTTTCATGTCCATCCGCTGGTGTTTGACCTGCTGGTAGAGGCAGCCGACCGACTGGGCAGACCGCACATTCGCTTCCCGGCGGAGTCATGGCGGCTGGCGCTGGCGGCGGATCGCCGCTATGCCCGGCAGCAGATCGGCTATGCGCTGGTGTTTGGCCTGCTGGCTGCGGCCTACCGCCGTCGCAGGCGGGTTGTCTCGCCCGGCGTTGACGGGGTGTTTGGCCTGTTGCGCACCGGGACAATTGATGAGACCTACCTTATCCGGTTGTTGCAGCGCCTGCCGGAAGGTTGCTTTGAGCTTTACCTGCATCCGCGCCTGGATACTATGCAGGGTCGCCGTGAACTGGCCGCGCTATGCAGCACGCGCGTCCGGCAGGTGATCGCGGAGCGGCGGATTGTACTCACCACCTACGGCGATCGGTGAAGCATCCCCTCGCTCTCGGATACCCCTGCACGGGTCATGTATCCGTCGCGGCTGACCACGTATTCCCGCCCGGCCCAATGAACGCGGTTGCCGGTGAAGCTGAGGAACCATACCAGCATATAGAAGGCATCCTTGATTGGCATCAGCCAGGCTATCCGCCAGTATCCCCGCAGCCCGTTCAGGTTGTCGTTGAGGTAAGCCCCTTCCAGCAGACGGAAGACGACCGTCATGGCCAGCAGCCGCCAGCCAACCGCCGAAAAATCGCTGGTCGCCAGCCAGAGCGCCGCCCAGCCGGTCAGGAAACTGATGCAGCTGAATAGCCAGCCAACCGGCTGGTTCACCCGGATCGTCCGTGCCCAGCGCAGCTGGTGCCGATACAGGTCGCTCAGGCTCATCCGGGGCAGGTGATTCTGCACGATGTGGCGAGAGATGGCGATCCGGTAGCCGGCCCGGCATACCCGCAGGCCAAGCTGGTAATCGTCGGCCAGGTAGTCCGCCAGCGCCTCCAGACCGCCGACGGCTTCCAGCGTGGCGCGGCGGAGCGCGATGGTCGCACCGAGCGCGAATCGCGAACCAAACAGGTGGTGGGCCACCAGCACCGATGGGATGAAGTCTACATTGATGATCAGCGCTTCCACCGTCCCGGCCAGCGTTGAGGCTTCCGGCGTGGTGTAAAGGCAGGTTACCGCGCCGATCTGCGGATCGCGCAGGGGGGCGACAACCTGGGAGATGTAATCCGGTCCGACGCGAATGTCGGCGTCGCTCAGGATCAGGATGTCATGCCTGGCGCCGGGGTAGAGAGCCAGCAGTTCGCTGATCTTGGGGTTGGCGGTCAGTTCAGGATGGCAGACCTCCCAGCGCGCCCTGGAGTTACATGGCCCCGCCGCCAGCGCCGCCTGAGCGGTGTCCAGGGTTTCGCGGTGGGGGAGACCGATGATCATCTCATAGTCGGGGTAATGCTGCTGGCAGAAGGACAGCAGGTTGAGCCGCACCTGTTCCGTCCACTCTGTCAGCGGCTTGAGCAGGGTCACTGGCGGCTCGTAGGGCGTTGCTGGATCATCTTCCTGGCGGGTGAAGACGGCGACCTCGTACAGCAACACCAGATGATACGTGAACGAGATCACGATGATCAGGGAGAGGAGATCCAACACGGAAGTAGCGGTGAGATCGATCATGGCGTTCCGACCGTAATTGTCGTTTCACTGGCAAAGGGTACTTCAGGCGCGGTTAAAGGTGAGCCGTAACGCGCCAGCAGAGTCTGGCGGGACATCCAAAACTCGATCCGTGTGGCGCCCAGCACGCTCTTGTCACGGGCGCTGGGCGGCTGAAACGCCCAGATCACGGCCCGGTTGTAGGCGTGGTCAAGAAACCGCTTGAGCCGCCCGCCGGGGCCGGTTGGCCGGGGCAGCACGATGACATCAAAACCCAGTGCTTCCAGCAGGTCGGTCATGGACTGGCGTTCCAGCGACAGCAGGATCGACGCCTGCCCAACCACGGCTGTCAGCCCGGCAGGGGCGCGATCGGTCTGCACGTAGCGGGCCAGCTCCTCCAGCGAAAAGCGGATGCGGCGGTAGACAGCCCGCGCCCAGCGAAGATCAGGCCCGGCATCGTCCATGCGAGGGATGTGCTCGTTCCAGAGGTGGATCTCCAGGACGGGATCGCCAGCATGGACGACGACGCTATCGGATAGCCGGTGGGTGCGGTGGCTGACTCGCCGGGCCAGCCGGAGGATGCAATCGGGCGCCTGGCTGAACTCGGTGATGCCCAGGCAGTGGCGCAGCACGGCGTCGATGAACAGGATGGCGCGCCGCACAAGCGGGCTAAGCAGGTGGACAACATAAACCATAACCGGCCTCCATTTCGGTTAGCCGGATGCGGCCTTGTGGAGTCACTCCTGCTTTCATCTTAGCAGATTTACCCGGCGCTGTGTACGTTTCTGGGTCGGGGCGACTTGACTGCTGAAGTACCTTCTTGTACACTGCCTGGAACATAGATGTCATTTTCACTTATGCGCATAGGCGCATAAAGGGGTATCCTACATGGAGTTGTCAGCAGAACAGCGTCAAGAACTACTCAGGGTATTGAAAGCCCGTTTTGAGAAAAACATGAACCGCCATAAAGGTCTTGAATGGGCTAAAGTACAGGCAAAGCTGGAAGCTAATCTTGAAAAGCTACGGTCACTCAGTGAAATGGAAAGAACTGGCGGTGAACCGGATGTAGTTGGTTATGATGAAAAGACGGGCGAATACATTTTTTACGATTGTTCAGCGGAAAGTCCTAAAGGCCGCAGAAGTATCTGTTACGACCGTGAAGGACAGGAGGCCAGAGAAAAGCAGGGGGTGAAGCCAGAAGGCAACGCTATTGATATGGCAACCGCCATGGGCATTGAGCTGTTAACGGAAGAACAATATCGAGCGTTGCAGAACCTTGGAAATTTTGATACGAAAACGTCAAGCTGGCTGAAAACGCCCGCTGATATTAGAAAACTCGGCGGTGCTCTCTTTGCTGATCGCCGCTATGGCCATGTTTTCGTGTATCACAACAGTGCACCCTCTTTCTATAGTGCTAGGGGATTCCGGGGCTGGCTAAGGGTCTAAATTGTACAACTAGGCTTCTCTCCCGACAGGTGTAAGCGATAGTAGCAACAACAAAGCAGCAGTGGTCGGCTCTCTTGCAGCCAATCCGCCGCGAAAAGCCAATATCCGTTTGACGCCCCGCAAGCTCTCCCGTTCCAGCAGCGCTCTTGCACCCGGCGTGTCCACCACAACCGTCCAGGGTGGTTCAGTCGCGGCTGAAGACAGCCGGGTTAACCACGCCGTCCGGGCGTTCGCCCCGCAGCACGGCCAGCGCGTTTTCTGAAGCCATCAGCCCCATGCGCAGGGTCGTCTGAGCAGTAGCCGACCCTGCATGAGGGGAGGCGATGAAGTTGTCCAGCTTCAGCAGGGGGCTATCGCCGGGCGGCTCCTGGGCAAAGGCATCAAAGGCAGCTCCGGCCAGCCGTCCGCTGGCCAGCGCCTCGTAGAGGGCCTGCTCATCGACCAGCCCGCCGCGCGCCGTGTTGATCAGGTATGCGGACGGCTTCATGCGGGCCAGCGCTGCCGCGTCGATCAGGTTGCGTGTTTCTTCTGAAAGCGGCAGGTGCAGGCTGACGAAGTCGCTCCCGGCCAGCAGATCGTCCAGGCTACAGGCGCGGGCCGTGAAGCCAGCCATGGCCTCCAGCGGCGGGGGGAAGGGATCGTAGTAGCAGATCGCCATCCCGAAGGCATAGGCCCGCCGGGCGACATCGCGCCCGATACGCCCCAGACCGATCAGGCCCAGTGTCGCCCCGCTCAATTCCACGCCGGTCTTGCGGCCCCATTTTCCCTGGCGGACCTCCCGATCGGCGTAGGGGATATGGCGGGCAAGGGCCAGGATCAGGCCCATCGTCAGTTCGGCCACGGCCACGCTATTGGCTCCGGGGGTGACCGTCACCACAATGCCGCGGGCAGTCATGGCGGCGATGTCGATGCTATCCACCCCGACCCCATAGCGGGAGATGACGCGCAAGCGGCTCGCACCGGCGACCGACTCGGCGGTGACCTCGTCCAGGCCGAGGATCGCCGCATCAACATCCGCCAGCAGCGGGGCGATCTCGGCGGCGGTCAGCGGGCGGTCGTGCGGGCTTTCCACCAGTTCGTATCCGGCCTCGCGCAGGATATCCAGATGGCGGCCAGGGGTCTTGCGGAAGGAGCGCGCGGTGATCAGGATTTTGCCGTTCACAGTGCCGGGTGGTTCTCCTCTCCGGGCGGGATAAGCACTGGCTTTTCAGCGCCGCCAGTGCGGATTGTCCACAAAAGTCGGCTGCCCGTTGCGGTTGACCAGCAGGCGGGCGAAGCCGGTTTGCTCGATGGTGCCGTAGTCATGACCGGAATCGCCGGGCCAGGCAGCCAGAAAGGCGAAAGGCGTCGCGCCCGTGTTGACTGTACGGTGCGCCCACAGCGGCGGTACGTAAGCGATCGTCCCGCGCTGCATGGGCACGCCGCGCACCTCGCCCTCCTCAGTCTGGAGCACCAGATAGCCTTCCCCGGCCAGGCCGACATAGATTTCGGCGCGGGCGCGTTTCTCATGAAAGTGACCCTTGGTCATATGGAACTCATCGCCGATCTGACCGGGATAGATGATCGTGGTGCTGTGCAGAATCTGGCCCTCCTCTTCCGGCAGCGGGACGGCATACACCTCGTAGATCAGACGGTCGCCTTCCTCCGCCAGGATGTGCTCCACCGTCGCGCGATCGGCGAACATGGTGCGCATATTGCTCAGGGTGCGGCGGATGATCTGGGCCTGGGCAATAAGGCCCGTCTCCAGGTTAAGTTGGGAGCTGAAGGGTTCCATCAGCGCCTGAGACATGGTTTGTTGTCTGCTCCTTATCGCCAGCGAGGGCGGACGGCCCCGCGTGTTAGTATCGCCTAGCCTTTGATCGCCCCGGCCACCAGCCCGCGTGTGATGAACCGTTCCAGCAGTAAGCCAACCAGCACGACCGGCGCCACCGCTGTCAGGGTCAGGGCGGAAATGAACCACCACTGGATGCCACGGGTGTTGTTCTGGGCAGCAATGAGGACGGGCATGGTGATCGCCTGGAAGTTGGTCAGCATCAGGGCGTAGAGGAATTCGTTCCAGGAAAACACGAAGGAGAAAATCGCCACCGAAACCAGGCCGGGTGCGCTCAGGGGGAGTACGATGCGCACAAAGGCCTGCCAGCGTGTGGCGCCATCGACCAGGGCGCTTTCCTCCAGGTCGGTCGGCAGGGTGTTGAAGAAGTCCCGCATGATCCACACGGCGAAGGGGATGTTGAACATCGTGTACACGATGATCAGGCCGATGTGGGTATCCACCAGGCCGAGCGCGCTGTAAAGCATCAGGAAAGGCACGACGAATAGCGCCGGTGGTAAGAAGCGCTGGGAGATGATCCAGAAGGCGATGTCGTTGTTCTTCCAGCGTGGGATACGCCAGCTATACCGGAAGCGCGACAGGCCGTAGCCCGCCATCGAGCCGATCAGGACAGCCAGCACGGTGCTGCCGGAGGCGGCAATAAAGCTGTTCCGGAAGTGTCGGATGGTGGTTTCGCCCTGTTCGCGGAACAGGTATTGCCAGTGCTCAAGGGTCGGCTGGTAGTCGACGAAGGGGAAGTACTTGGGTCCCCGGCTGATATGCAGCGGCTGCTTCAGCGAAGTGGTGAAGAGCCAGTAGAAGGGGAAGAGGGTGATGAAACACCAGAAGATCACCACCGCATAGAGCAGGGCTGACTGCCACCATTTTCTGCGTGTCATGGCTGCCTCCCTCTTCTAGCTGCCAGCCTGCGGCGACAGGCGGCGGACAATGACCAGGAACACAGTCGCAAAGATGATGACCAGTACCAGCAACACGAAGGAGATCGCCGCAGCATAGCTGAAGTTGCCAAAGGTCAGGGCGGTCTTGAAGATGTACATGGTCAGCGATTCGGTGGCCGAGCCTGGCCCGCCGCCGGTGGCGACCACAACCACATCGATGATCTTGAAGATTTCCAGCCCGCGGATGAGGATCACCGTGGCGGAGAGTGGCAGGAGCAGAGGGAAGGTGATCTTGCGCAGAATCTGCAGGGCGTTGGCCCCGTCAACCCGCGCCGCTTCGTAGATCTCATCCGGGATGGCCTGCAGGCCGGAGAGCAGAATCAGGGTCACGAACGGAGTCCACTGCCAGCTATCGATCAGTACGATCGTCCAGGGGGCCACTGTGCCGCTGGTGAGCCAGGGCACAACAAGCGGTTTTTCCAGCCCCAGGATGGTGGAGATGGTGCGGAACAGCTGGGCCAGCGGCGACAGCGTCGAGTCGAAGAGCATCCGCCCGCTGTAGGCGGCGGCCACCGGCGTCATCATCATGGGCATCAGGAAGATCACGCGCACCACATTGCGGGCAAAGAATTCCTGGTTAAGGACCAGGGCCAGGCCAAACCCCAGCACGTACTGGATGATGACGCCCGCAAAGACGTAGAACAGGGTATTGGCGGCGGCGGTGATCAGGCGTTGGTCCTGGGGCATACGGGCGAAATTGCGCAGGGTCACTTCAAAGCCCAGGCCGGGGAGTGCAATCCCGCTGTCTGTGGCGGCGACTTCCGCCGCCGGCTGGCTGGCGGTTGCGCCGCGCTGGATGTTGGTGAAGCTGATCCCCAGTGACCAGAGCATAGGGAAGATCGATAGCAAGAGCAGCACAATGATGGCCGGCGAAAGGAACACGCGCCGCATGATGCGGTCTTCCCGCGTGCTCCCCTCACTTTGCTCGACATGAGCTGGACGGGCAGTAGTCGCTTCCAACGCGCCCTCCTTGAAAGAATAGTCGTCAATCAACAAAGAAACCTGGCACGGCAGGGTAATAAAAAGGCGCTATACCGCCTGATGGTATAGACAGTATAGCGCCTTGCCAGAACTAACGGAAAGGCTTACTCGCCGGTCCAGCCGACAGAAGCACGGTACTGAGCCAGCTGGCTGTCACGGCCATAGCGGTCGGTGATCTCGTTCCAGTGCGCAGCGACGTTGTCCAGCGCCTCCTGAGCGGAGATTTCACCTTCCACGGCGCGGGCGATCTCCACATCCAGTGTCTGCAGGTATTCCGCAGAACCACGGATGCGCAGGTCCAGCACCGCATTCGGATGGTTGATCGTGTTCAGGATAGCGTCGACGTAGTCAGCGGCGCTTTCCTCGTCAAAGCCAGCGTTGACCCACAGGTCGATGTTTTCCAGCTGGCTGTAGCGCGAGGGGTTGATGCCGGTGTCGGGCGTCACGGCCAGGACACGGACCAACTCCGGACGGGCCATGAAGGCGGCGAAGTCCAGGGCCGCTTCTTTGACGTCACTGCCAGCGGCGACGCCGATGATCCAGCCACCGAAGGCGATGAACGGCGCCTGGTTGTACTCATTCACCCATTCGCCCTTGACGTAGTCCCAGTACTGGACGCCGCCGGGCAGCGGGGCGAAGCCGGTCACGCCGCCGATCACCGACGCATTCGGGTTGATCGAGATCGGGCCAACATCACCCCAGTCGATGTTGAAGACAGAGACGCCAGCCGGGAACTGTACGCGGGTATCCGCCACGTCCCAGTTGATCATCTCCGGCGGGCCGTAGGAGCGGCTGGCCACGTACTCTTCCAGAGCGCGGACCCAGCCGGGGTTGTTGACCTGCGGGGTCATGTCGTCACAGCTGAAGAAGAAGCACGGATTACCGGGGATCTTGCCATAGCCGGCGGCATGGGAGAGGAAGACCCAGTAGCTCTGGGCGTCGCGGCGCATGGCTTCGGCCAAGCCATAGATGGGCGCAACTGTGCCCGCGGTCTCCACTTCCTTGCCGTTGAAGAACTCGGCCATGTCATAGTACTCATCCCAGCTCGCCGGCTCCTTCAGCGGATAGCCGTACTGGGCCTCAAATTCTGCCGAGTACTCTTCGTTGAAGATCAAGTCTTTGCGGTAATACAGCATGTGGGCGTCGCCGTCATATGGCAGGGCGTAGCGGGTCTCACCCCAGGCGGTGATGCGGTCGGCGTAGAGCGGGATGATGTCCTCTGGCTCCAGCTTGTCGAGGATCTCCTGGGGGATTGGTTCCAGGTAGCCGGGGGCCATGAAGTCGCCAGCCCAGTCCGCCGGGAAGATCAGCACGTCATAGTCGATCGCCCCGGTTTCGAAGGAAGCAATCATCTTCTCGTACAGCTCGCCGAACGCGAACTGCTGCAGCTCGACATTGCCGCCGGTGGCTGCTTCCCATTCCGGAGCATAGTCCTCAACCGGGCCGCCGATGGAACGGCCGGTCTGGGTGACGACCACGACCGTCTGGCCGGCGAACTGGCCGCCCTGGGCCGCGGCGGGCGCAAAGCCAACCGCCAGGGTCACAATCAGCATCAAGACCAGAAGCTTTTTCATACCTTCTCCTCCAACGGTTAAAGCAGGATAACGGGTCATTTTCCGTGACAGAGCATTTCAGTTGGCCTGGTTACCTCCTTTCTTTTCGGCTGGCCACAACTGGTGGGCCAGCACGGCACGATTTTATGATTCCGGTGGAAAGACAATCCGGCTGGGGATGGGCAGGTTAGGCGGGTGCCCGCCCAGGACCACCCGTTCCTCGCCATGCTCACGCACGCGCACCAGCTCAACCTCAAAGCGTGTGCGGTTGCCGCGGTGCAGTGCGTGATAGTACTCGACTGGTGTGCCATCCTCCAGGTAACTGACGCTGTCCAGCAGGATCAGCGGGGCTGCCCTGGGGACCTGCAGCAGTTCGGATTCATACTCATTGGCCGGGACGGCCTCAATGATGCGCCGCCCGCGCGCGATCACCAGCTGGCACTGTTGCTCCAGAAAGCCGTATAGTGACTGGTGGGTCAGGTCGGCCTGAAGCAGGCCAGGACACAGGGTATAAGGCACGTACGTCCAGACCAGCACAATCGGTTCCTCGTTGACCAGGCGCAGCCGCTCGATTTCGATCACGTCGGTCCCGACCGGAATCGCCAGATACTCTGCGATCCGGGGGCTGGCGGGGATAGTCTGTTGCTTGAGCACCCTGGAAACCGGCCGGTAGCCGTGGCTGAGCATATCCTCATAGAAACCGGTCAACCGTTGCACCAGGCCGCCGCTAATCTTCGGCTCGGCGACGAAGGTGCCTTTGCCCTTGTGACGAATGATCAGCCCTTCGTACATCAGCGCCTGCAACGCCTGACGGATCACCGTCCGGCTGACGTTGAAAACGCGGCAAAGGTCAGGCTCGCCGGGAAGCTGATGGCCGGGCTGCCAGTCCCCCTGCCGGATGCGCTCCCGGATGGCATCCATGACCTGAACGTAATAGGGGATATGACTGCTGCGGTCGATTGTGCCGCTCAATCTGTCATCCTGTTATCTTGTAATTACAGGCTTTCCTGATTATACTGTAGAAGCAAGCCCCTGTCAAACCAGCCGTGACAGGAGGCGTTTCCGATCCAGGCATGGGGTCAGAATCATCTGCCTGCCGGGGGCCTGTGATGGTACTGGCGGCGGAGCTGCCTCATGCTTAGGCAGGCGCCTCCACATGGCGTTCCGGGCGTACAGCCCCCCGGCGGCGCCAGATAGACGGCTGTGCTGCTTTCGCTCCGGCCTGATCAGTGCTTGCGCCCTTTGATCGGACAGAATCCAGCAGGAGGATGCCAATGGAGTATCGGTTCATGGGACGCACCGGCCTGAAGGTCTCCGAGCTGTGCATGGGCACACAGACCTTTGGCTGGGGTGCAGATGAGGCTGCTTCCCATGCCATGGCGGATCGTTTTGTGGAGGCTGGCGGTAACTTCTTTGACACCTCCAACATCTATAATGAGGGCCAGTCGGAGACTATCCTCGGCAGCTGGCTCAAACGGCGGGGAAACCGTTCGCAACTGGTGATTGCCACCAAGGTGTTCTTCCCGACCGGTAAAGGACCGAACGATACCGGCCTCTCCCGCAAGCATATCTTCGAACAGGTTGACATCAGCCTGCGCCGGCTGAACACGGATTATATCGACCTCTACCAGACTCACTGCTTTGACTCCTCGACCCCCCTGGATGAAACCCTGCAGGCGCTCAACGATCTGGTGCGGGCGGGCAAGGTGCGCTATATCGGGGCCTCCAATTACACCCCTGGCCAGCTGATGAAGGCGATCATGCTCAGCCAGCAGCGTGGCTGGGCGCGCTTTGACTGCATCCAGCCGGAGTACAGCCTGCTGGTGCGCAGCACAGAGTGGGAACTGCTGCCGATGTGCCAGGAGGAGGGCATCGGTGTGATTGCCTGGTCGCCGCTGGCGGGCGGCTGGCTGACCGGCAAGTATCACCGTAACGCGCCCCCGCCGCCGGATAGCCGGGTGGGTCGGGGCGACCGCTGGGATGACCTGCCTGAGCAGCGCGAGAACGAGCTGACCTGGCGCACGATCGACGTGCTGCGCGAGATCGCCCAGGAACGGGGCAAGACTCCCGCCCAGGTTGCGCTCAACTGGGTGCTACACAAACCCGGTGTGACCGCGCCCATCTTCGGCGCGCGCACCCTCGATCAGCTGGAGCAGAATCTGGGGTGCGTCGGCTGGAAGCTGACGCCGGAGGAAGTGGCCCGTCTGGACGAGGCCAGCGCCATTCCGTTGCCTTCGCCCTACAATTTCATTGCCCGTTACACGCGCCGGCGCAGCTAGCCGCCAGCGGGGGAGAACCTATGAAGCTCTACGTGCTGGCGCATGACCTGGGCACCACCGGCAACAAGGCAACGCTCTACGACCGTGAGGGCAGGCTGGTGGGCAGTGCATTTTACGCTTACGCCACTGAATACGCCCAGACCGGCTGGGCTGAGCAGAACCCGGAGGACTGGTGGCAGGCGGTATGCGCATCCACACGGGCGTTGCTGAGCCAGACCGGCGTGCGCGGAGACGAGATCGCCTGTATCACCTTCAGCGGGCAGATGATGGGCTGTGTACCGCTGGACCGCCGGGCACGTCCCCTGCGTAGCGCGATCATCTGGGCGGATGTCCGCTCGGTGGAACAGGCGGCCTGGGTGGGGGAGCGTGTCCCGTTTGAGGAGGTCTACCGCATCACCGGGCACCGCCTGAGCAGTTCTTATTCACTGACCAAAATCCTGTGGCTGCGCGACAACCAGCCGGATATTTACCGGGCTACCTACAAGTTCGTCCACGCCAAAGACTCCATGGTGGCCCGCCTGACCGGCGCTTTCGTGACCGACCCCTCTGATGCCTCCAGCATGAACCTGTACGATCTGGAGCGGGATGCCTGGTCGGCGCGTATCCTGGATGCGGTGGGGCTGAGCGAGGAGCAACTCCCGACCATCCGCCGCTCGATCGAAGTGGTGGGCGAAGTGCTGCCCGCTGTGGCGGAGGAGGTGGGTGTACCCGCCGGGACACCGGTTGTGATCGGTGGTGGGGATGGGGCCTGCGCGGCGGCAGGGGCAGGCGTGATCCGCGATGGTTCGGCCTATAACTACGTCGGCTCATCCTCCTGGATCGCCCTGACCACGCCGAAGCCGATCTACGATCCCGACTACAAGACCTTCACGTTCGGTCATGTGGTGCCGGGGATGGTCATGCCGACCGGTACAATGCAGGCCGCCGGTGCCTCTTACCAGTGGACGCGCGACCGGCTGTGCCAGCCGGAGGTGGAAGCCGCCGCCGCGCTGGGAGTCAGCCCGTACGAACTGATGAACCTGCAGGCCCAAAAGTCGCCACCGGGCGCCAACGGCCTGCTCTACCTGCCGTACCTGCTGGGCGAGCGCAGCCCGCGCTGGAATCCTCGCGCCCGCGGCGCGTTCATCGGCCTGACCGTCCGCCATACCCGCGCTGATATGATCCGTGCTGTGCTGGAAGGTGTGACCATGAACCTGCGGGTGATCCTGGACGCCTTCCGGGCGCAGGGCACGTCGATCGAGGCGATGCGCGTGATCGGGGGCGGAGCGCGTGGGCGCTTCTGGAACCAGATGATGGCCGATATCTACGGTATCCCGGTGCATCGGCTGGCGATCCTGGAGGAGGCCACATCAATGGGCGCGGCGCTGGCCGGGGGCGTCGGCGTTGGCCTGTACCCGGACTTCAGTATGATCGAGACGATGAACCGGGTGGTCGAGGTGTTCACGCCGGATCCGGCGGCGCAGGCAGTGTACGAGGAAATCTACCCGATCTTTGAGGCGGCGTACCAGGCGCTGGTGCCGGTTTATGACCGGATCGCTGAAGCTCACCTGGATTAGAAAGGACACATCCTGTGGCACGTTTTGATCGGTTGACGGTGTACAACACGGCCCTGGCCGATGGCATGGTTCCCCTCTTCTATCACGGGGATATCGAGGTTGCCAAGCAGGTGGTGGCGGCGCTGGCTGCTGGGGGTTGCCGGATGCTGGAATTCACCAACCGCGGCGACTTCGCCATCGAGGTCTTCAGTGCCCTGATCAAGCACTGCGCCAAAGCTCACCCGGAGATGATCATCGGGGTGGGGTCGGTGGAAGACGCGCCGACAGCGGCGCTGTACCTGGCGCACGGGGCCAACTTCGTCGTCGGCCCGGTCTTCAACGAAGAAGTAGCCCGGCTGTGCAACCGGCGCAAAGTGGCTTACTTCCCCGGCTGCAGCTCGCTCACCGAAGTGGCCCAGGCCGAAGAGTGGGGCGTGGAGATCGTCAAGCTGTTCCCCGGCAATACCGCCGGCGGGCCGGAGTTCGTCAAGGCGGTGCGCGCGCCGCGCCCCTGGACGCGGATCATGCCGACTGGCGGTGTCAGCCCGGACGAAGCCAACCTGCGCGGCTGGTTTGAGGCGGGTGTCGCCTGCGTGGGGATGGGCAGCCAGCTGGTGCGTAGCGACTGGATCGCCGCTGGCGATTACCAGAAAATCACGGAAGCCACCCGCGCGGCTCTGGAACTGATCCGGGCTATCCGGGCCAGGAAGTAAAGCGTTCTGGCGAGGGCCTGTTCCGGGATGGGGGCAGGCCCCCGGATGCCTGAATGCGGCCAGGGAGAAGGCGCTTGGAGCAACTCCTGACACCCGAAGTGTTCTTTTCCGGCAAGCCCCTGCCGGAAAAGCTTTTTCTGGCCATCCGGGCGGAGGTGGAGGCCCTCGGTGGGACGAGCATCCGCGTCACCAGGAGCGAGATCGCTTTCCGCCGACGGCGTGCTTTTGCCTGGGTCTGGATGCCCGACCGCTACCTGAAGGGCCGCACCGCGCCGGTGGTGCTGACCATCGCCCTGCCGTGGCGAGACTCTTCGCCGCGCTGGAAAGAGATCGTAGAGCCTGCGCCCGGGCGTTTCACCCATCACCTGGAGCTGTACGATCTCGCCGGGATTGATGAAGAGGTCCGCGGCTGGTTGCGGGCAGCCTGGGAAGCGGCGGCCTGAATCGGTGTTGTCCGCAGGCTGGGTATTCCGGCCTGGCCGGTGATCGCTCAGCCGGGCGGGACGACGCCGATGGTCAGCAGGATGTTGGCAAAGAGCCGCTGTTCGCCGGTGGCGATGACCAGGCACACATCAGGGTCGTGAGCCTTGCGGTAGAAGTCGGCCCGCTGGTTGGCTGTCAGCGCCAGACCGGGCAACAGGCGGCGGAAGTCGGCATAGATCTCCGGCTCCTGGCCGCTATCGGTGACCATCACATCTGCCGCCTCGATCGGGATCGCTCCCACCAGCACTTCCAGCACATCAGTCACGCTCAGTTTGCCGGGACACAGGTTGAGGTATACTCGACGGGCAGCGGCGTTGGCTCGCGTGCTGAAGGGGTAGTTGCCATCGGCGATCAGGATTTTGCCGCCATGACCAGAAGCGGCCAGCGCAGCAAGAATCTCCGGGTGGATCAGGCGGGAAGTGAGCATCGGGCGCTCCTTTGCGCAGGGCCGGCGGGATGCCCCCCGGTCTCATGGAACCTGCTCCCATTGTAAATCGAATCCGGTCCGGTTTGCGGGCTGATGAGGGCCGCGCCCAGCAATATTGTGGTGACGGCAGGAGGTTGAGCACTTTGGAACTGTGGATTTCCGGCACGATTGACGAAGTGGTGGCCGCGGTGGAAAGCGGCGTCGCCGCGGCGGTGGCCACCAATCCGATCATTATCGCGGACTGGACGGCGGGCGGGCGGACGCTGGAAGATGTGGTGGCGGAGACCTGCCGGCGGGTCAGCGTGCCCGTTTTCGTGCAATTGCATGGCCCGGATGTGGACGCCTACCTGCGCGAGATGGATGTGCTGCGTCGCATCTCGCCCCGCATCCTGCCCAAGCTGGTGGCCACGCCCGATGGCATCGCGGCGGCTAACCGCTTGGCGCAGGAGGGCGTCAGGCCGCTGGTCACAGCGGTGAGCAGCCTGAATCAGGCCTTTCTGGCGGCGGCGGCGGGGGCGGCGTATGTGGCCCCGTACTATGGCCGCATCGAGAGCGCCGGCCAGGATGCGGCTGGCCTGATCGAGGACATCGCCACACTCTACACCCTTCATGACATCCCCACACAGATCGTCGCCGCCAGCGTCCGCAATCCGGCCCAGGCGGAAGCCTGCCTGCTGGCCGGGGCACACGCCATTGTGGTGTTCTACGATGTCCTGCAACAGATGTTCAAGAGTGATCTGACCGACGCCTGGATCGAGGACTTTGAGCGCAGGTGGGATCGTATCCCGTTCGAAGGGCGGGTCCGGCGGTAGACTGGCCCGCAGATCGGTGGCGCTGGCTATCCCGGCGCGGGACTGCTGCCGCGGGAAGTGATAAGGAGGAGAAATGATGGCCTATGCCTTGCCACAGCTAGAGACTCCGGCGCCTGTCGGCGAAAAAGAGATCATCCTGGTTGCCAGCGGCGATCTGCGCCTCTCGGCCAACCAGATGTGCTGGCCGGCCCAGGAAGACATGGAACGGCGGGTGATCGCCGCGTTTGCGCGGGAAGGCTATACCGTGCGCCGCGGCCACCCCTACGATCCGGTTGAGAAGCATGGCTTTATCTCCAGCCAGCGGATGGGCATGGATGTCTTCAAGCACATTCACCCGGACGCACGCCTGATCGTGGCCGAATCGGTGTGGCAGTACAGCCACCATGTGCTGGCCGGGCTGCGCAGCCACCGGGGGCCAATCCTCACGGTAGCCAACTGGAGCGGTCAGTGGCCGGGGCTGGTCGGGTTGCTGAACCTGAACGGCTCGCTGACCAAGATGGGCGTCAACTACAGCACGATCTGGAGCGTTGACTTCACGGATGAGTATTTCCTCCGGGGCATCCGCCAGTGGTTGCGTGAAGGCAAGATCGATCACGATCTCAGCCATGTCCGCGATCTTGATCCCGCCCGGCTGCCGGCGGCGGAGGCGGCGCTGGGCCGCGCTCTGGCCCGTCAGATCGCCCATGATAAGGCCATCCTGGGCATCTTTGACGAAGGCTGCATGGGCATGTACAACGCTATCATCGACGATGAACTGCTCAACCCGGCTGGTCTGTACAAGGAGCGCCTGAGCCAGTCGGCGCTGGTGGCCGCCATGCGACAGGTTTCCGACGCGGAGGCGCAGGCCGTCCGTGACTGGCTGGACGCGCGGGGGATGACCTTCGTGACCGGGCCAAACGAGGAAACCGATCTCACCGACGGCCAGATTCTGGAACAGTGCAAGATGTACATCGCGGCGATGCGGATCGCCCATGACTTCGGCTGCGACGCGATCGGCATCCAGTACCAGCAGGGTCTCAAGGACATGGCCCCGGCTTCCGATCTGGCTGAAGGGCTGCTCAATAACGTCGAGCGTCCGCCGGTCTACGATCCCCGTACCGGCAAGGAACTGTACGCGGGTCGGCCCCTGCCGCACTTCAACGAGGTGGATGAAGGCGCAGCGGTCGATGCGCTGGTCACCAACCGCGTATGGACGGCAATGGGCTTTGACCCGGCGACTACCCTGCATGACGTGCGCTGGGGCGAGCACTACCGCGGCGACGGCGTGGATGACTTCGTGTGGGTCTTCATGATCTCCGGCGCGGTACCGCCTTCACATCTGGAGGGCGGCTACGCCGGGGCCAGCAGCGAGCGCCAGCCGCCGATGTACTTCCGCCTGGGCGGCGGCACGATCAAGGGCGTCAGCAAGCCCGGCGAGATCGTCTGGAGCCGGGTATATGTGATGGGCGGCGCGTTGCACGCCGACCTGGGGCGCGGGACGGCCGTCAGGTTGCCGCGTGAAGAAACAGAACGTCGCTGGCAGGCCACCACGCCGCAATGGCCGATCATGCACGCCGTGCTGCACGGGGTGAGCCGCGACCAGCTGATGGCCCGACACAAGGCCAATCACATCCAGGTCGCTTACGCGCCCTCAGCCGCCGATGCCGACCGGGCGCTGGCGGCCAAGGCGGCCATGTTTGACGCGATGGGCGTGCAGGTGCACCTGTGCGGGACGGTCAACCTGTAGCACATCCCCTTCAGAACACCGGCGCAACGGATCAGGAGCCTGCTCCCACACGGGCAGGCTCCTTGATTCCTGGCTCTTGCCGGGCCAGGGCGGACCAACCGGGCGAATACCGATCTGGCCGGACTGGCTCAGCCTGCCGGGCGGATGTGTACCTTAAGTGTTTCGCCTGCCGCAAAGCGGTGGAACACGTCAGCGAAGTCCTCCAGTGGCGCGATATCGCTGACCAGCCGCTCAACCCGGATGACGCCGTTTGCCAGCCAGTCGATGGCCGGCAGGAAGGTATAGCACAGGGCGAACGAGCCGATGATCGTCCAGTCGTTGTGGAACAGATCGTAGGGGCTGATCTGGATCCGGGCGTTCCGGGGGGTGACGCCGAACTGCAGGAAGCGCCCGCGCGGCCTGAGGTAGGCGAAGGCGCTTTCGATGACCGCCGGCACACCAGTGGCGTCGATCACGACGTCGTACCCATAAGGTGCCCGCGCCCGCAGCATCTCCGTCTGATCCTCGCCAGCGGGGATCAGGGCGTCCGCGCCCATCTCAGCGGCCAGTTGCAGCCGGGCGGGCTGCTTTTCCAGTACGGTGATGTCGGAGGCTCCGCCATGGCGCAGCGCCTGCACCAGCAGCAACCCCATCGGCCCCGCGCCAATGATCAGCACCCGATCAGCCGGGCTGACCGGCAGGCGCTTGAGGGCATGCACCACACAGGCCAGCGGCTCCACAAAAGCCGCCGCCGTGTCGTTGATGGACTCCGGCAGGCGGTAGCAGGCCCGCGCCGGGACGGCCACGTATTCAGCGAAGGCTCCATCCCGGGTGACTCCTACGCCCTGCCAGTTGCGGCAGTGGTTGGCCTGCTCGTTGCGGCAAAAGTCGCAGTGCATGCAGTACAGGTTGGGGTCAGCCGCCACGCGATCCCCGACCGCCAGGTCGCTGCCAGCTTCCTGCCCCATGGCGACCACCGTTCCCCCGAACTCGTGGCCGGGGATCAGCGGGAAGTCGGACAGGTATTCGTTGCGGTAGATGTGCACGTCTGTGCCGCAGATGCCTGCCTGGGCGACACGGATCACGACCTCATCCGGCGCAGGGGTGGGATCGGGCACGCGTGTGATGTTGATCTGCTCCGGGCCGGTGAAGACCACGGCTTTCATGCTTTTTCTCCTCGGTTCTGGGGCGGCGCGCCGCCTCAGCGGCTGACCCGCCCGGAGGCGTCACCCTTCATCAGCGTCTCAACTTCGGCTACGCTAACCAGGTTGAAGTCGCCGAAGATGGTGTGCTTGAGGCAGGAAGCGGCCACGGCGAAGTCCAGCGCTTTCTGCTTGCTCTCGTAGGTCTTGAGGCCGTAGATCAGACCGCCCATGAAACTATCGCCGCCGCCGACGCGGTCGACGATCGGGGTGATCTCATAGCCGGGCGTGGTGTAAACCTGACCGTCATGCCACAGGAGCGCGCTCCAGCGGTTATGGCTGGCCGAGATTGAGCCGCGCAGGGTGATGGCGATAGTCTGCAGGTTGGGGAAGCGAGCCTTGAGCTGCTCGCATACGCTGACGTAAGAGGCCGCTTCTACCCGGCCCGCCGTGACATCGGCATCGGGCGCTTTGATCCCGAAGACCTTGTCTGCATCTTCTTCGTTGCCGATCGCGATGTCGCACTGGCTGACCAGCTCCGGCATGACTTCGCTGGCCGTTCGTCCCCACTTCCACAGCTTCTTGCGGTAGTTGAGGTCGCAGGAGATGGTGAGTCCTCTGGCGCGGGCCGCGCTGATGGCTTCGCTCAGCGCCTCCGCTGCCCCGCGGGAGACCGCCGGGGTGATGCCCGTCCAGTGGAACCAGTCTGCATCGGCGAAGGCAGCATGCCAATCGATCATGCCCGGCTCGATGGTCGCAAAGGACGATCCGGCGCGGTCGTAGATGACCTTGCTGCCACGCTGCGCAGCGCCCATCTCCAGGAAATAGATGCCCAGCCGGTCGCCGCCGCGCACGATATGGGTTGTGCCGATGCCGTATCGGCGCAGGAAGTCCCGGCAGGCGTCGCCGATCTCGTGGGCGGGCAGGCGGGTGACGAATTCCGTGGGCAGGCCAAAGCCACTGAGCGAGGCGGCGACGTTGGCTTCGCCCCCGCCGAAGGTCACGTCAAAGCTGGAAGCCTGTACGAAACGCTGGAAGCCCGGCGGCGAGAGCCGGAGCATGATCTCCCCAAAACAAACGATCTTCTTCATTTTCTCTCCCCTCCACCAGTGATAATCGCCTAGCGCGCCACTGGTGGGACGCGCAGCGTTGATTATACCCCGGAAGGCACCGTGTAGACCTGCGGACGTCTATTTGACAGGGGCTGCAAACCGGCGGAAAATGGAATTTGTATAGACATGTCGAGGTTGCCCTCGAACATCTTTGACGGTTACAGGACGAGCCGCATATGACCCAACTGAAGCGTGACGCACGCGAGCCGCTCTACCTGCAGATCGCCGCCCTGCTCACGCAGCGCATCCTGAGTGGCGAGCTGAAGGCGGGGGATAGCCTGCCGCCGGAGCCGGAATTATGTAAAGAATTCGGCGTTGCGCGGGGAACCATCCGTCAGGCGCTGGCTGATCTGGAAGCGGACGGATACATCCGGCGCGAGCGCGGGCGGGGTACCTTTGTGCTCTGGGATGGCAAGCAGCCCCGAACCCAGGTCGATTCCACCCGCCAGATCGGTTTTGTCGTGCCTTATGTGCGTGATTCGTTTGTGTCGACGATCTTGCTAGGCGTGGAGGAAGCGGCTTCCCGGCGCGGGTTATCGGTGACCTTCAAGCATGTGGAAAACGACCCGGACCGCCAGGCCCAGGTGTTGAACGACCTGGTGGCTCATAACCTGGCCGGGGTGGTCATCTACCCGGTAGATTCGCTGCATGTGGAGCCGATCGCCAGCCTGGTGCGTTCCAGCTACCCCGTGGTGTTGATCGATCGTTACCTGCGCGGGGTGGTCACCGACTATGTCATGTCTGATCATTTCGGTGGGATGTTGCGAGCAGCGCAACATCTGTTGTATCTTGGCCATCGCCGAATCGGGTTCATCGCCTGGCGGGACCCGTCGATCAGCATCGAGCATCGCCTGGCTGGCTATCAGCGGGCGCTGACCGAGGCGGGCATCCCCCTTGATCCGGCGCTGGTGCTGGAAGTGGAAAGCTACCCGGCCATCGATCGCGAGCCGCTATGCCGCTTTCTGGAACAGGAGCCGCGCATCTCGGCGGTGCTGGCCGCTAACGATCAGACCGCGCTGGCAGTCTACGAGGCTGCCCGGCGTGTCGGTATGCGCATCCCGGAAGACCTGGCTGTGGTCGGTTTCGACAACCTGGATTTTACCTCTCACCTGGAAGTGCCCCTGACCACGGTCGCCCAGCCAGCGATCGATATTGGCCGGACGGCGGTTGAGATTCTGATAAACCGCATTCAGGGCGAGGCCATCGGGCCGCAGCAGATCATTCTGCCCACGCGCCTGATCGTCCGGCGCTCGTGTGGTGTCCATCTTCGCCGCTAACTGGCGTTTGTTCTCTGCTGAGGAGGGATGATGGTTTTCGACAACCCGCTGGTACCGTATGTCAGATTCCCGGCGGAATTACCGCCCCTGCCGATCCGCCGCCCGGATGATCCACAGGAACCGGCCTATGTTGTCCGCGCTGCGTTCAGTGCGGAGGAGGCGGCGGGCGTTGTTCTGAGCGGTCGGGCACAGACCGGCGATACCGTCCGTATCGCGGTGACTATCGTTGCGCCGGGCGTGGCCCGTGTCCTGCTGGAAGGGGCTGATTCCGCGCCGGAGCGGGTGACGCTGGCCCGCCTTCCTGCCACGCCGCCGCCGCTGGTGACGGTAACCCGGCGGCCCGGCCATGTGACGCTGACAGGGCAGGATCTGCGCGTAGAAATCGCGCTCGATCCCTTCCACATCGCGTTTTACAACGCCGATGGCCGGGCGCTGCTTTCCCAGGAATACAACGACCGTGATGTGACCGACCGCCTGACCGGCCTGCCTTTTGGTTTCAGCATGGTGGAGGGGCGGCGCGTCGCCTTCCATGATACGTTCACCGCCGAACCAGACGAGCACTTTTACGGTTTTGGGGAGAAGTTCACCGAATTCGACAAGCGCGGCCAGCGCCTGGCCATGTGGAATTACGACGCCTTCGGTGTCCACAGCGAGCGGGCTTACAAGAACGTGCCATTCTTCCTCAGCACCCGGCGTTACGGCCTGTTTGTCGATAGCGTCACGCCCATTCGCTTTGACATGGCTGCCAGCAGCCATTCGGTGTTTTCCGTGATCGTGCCGGATTCAGCGCTGGATTACTACGTCATCGCCGGTTCCGACCTCAAGACGATCATCACCCGTTACGCCGGGCTGGTCAGCCTGCCGATTCTGCCGCCTAAGTGGGCCTTTGGCCTGTGGATGTCGTCGGGCTTCAAAGCGGATAGCGCCGATGACGTGTTGCGCCGCGCCCGCGAATTGCGGGCGCGGGAAGTGCCCTGCGATGTGCTGCACCTGGATTGCTACTGGCAGCGCTTTGGCTGCTGGTCGGATATGGTCTGGGACACGGCCATGTTCCCCGACCCGGAGGGATTGCTGCGTCAGTTGCGCCAGGAAGGTTATCGGGTTTGTCTGTGGATGAATCCCTATTTAGGTATTCAGAGTGAGCGTTTTGCCGAGGCTGAAGCTAAAGGCTACCTGCTGAAGACGCGTGATGGCCGCGCCTGGGTGGGCGACCTGTGGAGCGGCGGTCATCCGCCGGTGGGAATCATCGACATGACCAACCCGGAGGCGGTGACCTGGTTCAAAGAACTACTTCGCCCTCACCTGCGGATGGGTGTGGATGTCTTCAAGACCGATTTTGGCGAGGGCGTCCCCGCTGATGTGGTGGCCTACAATGGCATGAGCGGCGAGACGCTGCACAACCTCTACCCGCTGCTCTATAACGACGCCGTGGCTGAAGTCACAGCGGAAGAGACCGGCCATGTCGGGCTGGTCTGGGGACGCAGCACGTATGCCGGTGGCCAGCGCCACGCGGCCCAATGGGGTGGCGATCCGGATTGCACCTACCCGGCGCTGGCTTCTACCCTGCGTGGTGGGTTGAGCCTGGGCCTGTGCGGGCATGCCTTCTGGAGCCACGATATCGGCGGCTTTCACAAGCAGCCGACGCCCGATCTGTATATCCGCTGGGCGCAATTCGGGCTGTTCTCCCCGCTGGCCCGCGCTCACGGGATGACCACGCGCCTGCCCTGGGACTACGGCGAACAGGTTGAGGCGATCTTCCGCCGCTATGTTGCCCTGCGCTACCGCCTGCTGCCCTATATTTACAGCTATGCGGCCCTGGCCGCGGAAACCAGCCTGCCGCTGTTGCGTCCGCTGGTGCTGGAATTCCTGGATGATCCGCTGACCTATGCGCTTGACCTGCAGTATTGCTTTGGCGCCGAACTGATGGTTGCCCCGATCTACAACCGCGAGGGGCGGCGCCCTGTGTACTTCCCCGCCGGGCGCTGGGTGGACTTCTGGATGCATGAGGTGATTGCCGGGCCAACGGTGCGTACAGTGGAAGCCCCGCTGGAAACCCTGCCGCTGTATGTGCGGGCTAACGCCCTGATCCCTACCGTGGAGCCAACGCTCTCCCTGAGTGATGAGCCGTTCCCGGTGGTCACCTTTGATGCATACCTGTTCGAATCGGCCGCCTTTGACCTGCGCGATACGGACGGGGTCACCCACCTGGAAGCGACCTTCGACGGCAGCAGGCTGCTTGTGACTCTCGACTCGCCCAAGGCCGCTGTCCTGCTGCGCGTCCTGCCGCTGGCTGGCGCGCCGCAGGTTGAGACGGTAATGGTCAACGGGCAGGCGCTGGCACGGGCTGAGAGTGTGGCAGCCGCGCCGGGTGCTGCACCGTGCTGGGCGCGTGGCGCGGACGGCGTGACCTTGTGCCTGCTGCAGAACCGCCTGTGATGATGGGTCTCCGCGCCCTGACCTGATTCCCGCCAGAACGCAGCGACCGGCCACATCCCATCTATGGCCGGTCGCTCGCTGATCGGGGGCAGAGGCGCTATTTGACTGCGCCGCGCGTCAGGCCGGAGACGATGGCCCGCTGCCCGAAGATGATCAGGATCACCACCGGGATGATCATCAACACGCTCATCGCGCTCATCCGGTCCCAGGGGCGGGAGGTGCCGATGGCCTCGCGCCCCAGCGAGATCAGGCCAACGCTGAGCGTCTTGGTGTCGTTGCGCGTGGCGAAGATCATCGGGTAGAGTAGCTCGTTCCAGGCATTGATGAAATTGATGATCAGCATCGTGGCCAGTGCCGGGCGCATGGTCGGCAGGACAATGCGGATGATCGTCTGCCACAGCGTTGCCCCGTCGATCAGGGCCGCTTCCTCGATCTCGACCGGAATCTGGTTGACGAAGGAGACCATGATCCACACCGTGAACGGCGTGACCAGGCTGGACATCAGGATGATCAACCCCAGATGGGTATTGTTCAGCCCCAGCACGTTGTACATTTCGCGGATGGGTACCAGCAGGGCGACCTGTGGCAGGGCAATGGACAGCACCAGCCCCAGGAAGACCAGATTACTGCCGGGGAACTTTAGCCGGGCCAATCCATACCCCGCCATCGCGCTGACCACCGTGGAGAGCAGCGAGCTGCCTATCGCAAAGATCAGGGAGTTGGCGTAGTACTGCCAGAATGGGATCGTCGCGATCATGTTCGGGTAATTTTCCAGCGTCAGGTTCTGTGGGAAGTAGCGCGGCGGTGTCTGGAAAATCTCGTAGCGTGGCGTGAAGGACGATACCACGATGAAGTAGAACGGGAACAGCATGATGAAGGCGAAGATCAGGAAGCCGATGTAGGTGACAATGCGCCCGCCGTGACGCCGCAAAAACTGGCCAACCATGCTATTTCCCCTTTACAGCGCGACCTGGACGCGCCGGAACGCGACCACGCCGATGATGCCGATAAGTCCTACGATGAGGAACATGACCACGCTGAGTGCTGAAGCATAGCCGTAATTCAGTGTGGCGACCTGCTGCTGGATCTGGTAGGCCAGCACGCTGGTGGCAAAGCCCGGCCCGCCGGAGGTCATGGCGTAGGGCAGGTCAAAAACGGCCAGCTGCCAGACCAGCATGAACATGCCGATGGTGACCGTCAGCGGCATGATCAGGGGCAGAGTGATGCTCCAGAACGATTGCCAGGCGTTGGCCCCGTCCACACGGGCGGCCTCATAGAGTTCCTCCGACACGCCCTGTAGCCCGGCCAGGATGGAGATGGCCACGAAGGGTGTGCTCTTCCATACGCTGACAATCAGGATGGCGATGCGCGCGCCAACCGGATCGATCAGCCAGCTGTAGTCGATTCCCAGCCGGTGCAGCAGGTCGGTGATCCAGCCGTAAGTGCCGTCGAACAGCCAGCGCCAGCCCACTGCCGCCACCACCATCGGGATGGCCCAGGGGATCAGGTTGATCGTGCGGGCCAGATTGCGCAGCCGGAAGCGGCTGTTGAGCAGCGAGGCAACCATGATCCCGAAGATCAGCTGGAACAGGGTTGAGCCAAAGACAAAGATCAGCGTGAATTCGACGCTGCTCCGCACCACGATATCCGAAGCGATCTTCTCGAAGTTGCCCAGTCCGACATACTGGCGCGGTGGAAAGGCCGGATTGTACTTCTCAAAGCTCAGGAAGATGGTCTGGACGAACGGGTAGAGGGTGGTAAACAGGCGCAGGAGGATCACCGGCGCCAGCAACAGTGCGGCTGCCACGTAGCGCCGCTGGTTAAGGCTCAGCCGCGATGTCTTGACGCGCGTAACAGCCCGCGAGTTTTCTGCGTTGGCGACCACGCCAACCTCCTTCCAGCCTGGACAAGATAGTGCAAGCCTCCCCCCTCCCGGCGGACTGAACCGGGAGGGGGGAACGGTCAACAGACGATGGAACCTACCCTAGGCGCTCAGGTCGGCCAGCAGCTGCTTGCCGAAGGCGAGCGCTTCCTGCAGGGTGGCCTGCTTGGTCAGGTACTGCAGCATCGCGTCGTCAACGGCGTACTGCGCCTCAGCAGCGCGTGGGTGGAACGGCCGTGGCTTGATCACATTGTTCTCGGCGTAGAGGCCCATGGCGTCCACGATCGGATTGCCGGTGCCGGCCATCGCGTTGAGGATGGAAGTACGCGGCATGATGAACCAGCTCTGGCCCTGGGCCAGCTTGGGGGCGACCTCATTGGAGGTGATGTACTTGATCAGCTCCTTGGCGCCATCGGGGTTAGGGGCCAGGGCCGGGACGCTGAAGCCCCAGCCACCCCACCAGCTGCCCGTCCCGGCGGGGCCAGCGGGCGGCAGGGCGATGGCGACCTTGTCCGGGCTGAACCATTCGGTGTTGCCCTCGGCCACGCTCTGGAAGAACGGCCACTGGCGCATGAACATGACCTTGTCGCTCATGTAGAGCTGGTTCTGCTGGTCGTAGTTCATGTTGAGCGCGTCGGGCGGCATGATCTTGTAGACATTGAGCATGTCATACAGGAAGTGCGCCGCGTGCGCCGTGCCAGCATCCATCTCAAAGACGTTCCCGCCCGTCTGGCTGGCCAGGTAGGCCACATAGACCCAGGTCAGGCCGCCGCGGATGATCGCGTCGGTGGTGGCCCAGACGCCATTGGCGGCATCGGTGACCTGCATACCGATCTCGGCCACTTCTTCCCAGGTCTTGGGCGGCTCGCCGAGCAGGTCCTTGCGATAGAAGAAATACCCCACGGCAAACTCGTGTGGCACGCGGTACAGCGCACCTTCAAAGCCATGCCAGATGGGGAAGGCGTCCCGCATGCCCTGGGGGAAGTCGTCCAGAGTTTCCTGCGGGATGATGTCATCGAGCGGCATCAACCAGCCCGCGCGGGCGAAGGCAACGGTGCCCTCATCCGGGTCGCTGACGACGTCCCAGGGGCTATCGCCGGCGGCGTAGGCGGTGCTGACTTCCTGCATGTGCTCCGGGCCGGAGGAAAGCCCTGGCTCCAGCTGCACGGTCAGGCCGGTGGCCGCCTCAAAGTCGGGCAGCACGGCCTTGATCGCGTCATGGGCAAAGGACTGAATCTTCAGCACGACGGTGTTCATCTGGCGACGATGGATGATCCCCGGCATGGGGAACTTGGAGGTGGCGACGGCGGCAGCGGCCAGACCGCTGGTCTTAAGAAATTCACGACGAGAAACTTTGACAGACATCTTGAAGCTCCTCCTTTTATACGGGCAAAAAGCGTTCATTCCGGGCGAAGCTCAGGTCAATTGACAGGCGTGCACCTCCTTACTCACAGGCTAACCCCGGGCAGGGCGCAGTTCGCACGTGACGATCTGGCCGCCCACCACCGGGATCAGCACAGTATGGCTGTTATCGGTTAGCTGCCAGGCATCCGGCCCCTCCGCCGGAATGACTTTGGCCTGGCGCTCCTCGTTGAGGTTCAGGCGGTAAACGGTTGCCAGCGGGCGCTGGCTGATCAGCCGGGCGGTTAGCGGGGAGTCGCCGGGGTGGTAGAAGCGCACGACCAGCCCCTCGCCGTCGGCGCTGGCCCGGATCGCGCTCACAATCAGCGGCGCGGGTTCCAGGGCCAGGAAACTGAGCGTATCCGGGTTCTGGCCGTCGCGCGGCCAGGGGATCGGCTTGACCACCTGGTTATACCAGTCCAGGTCCACGCCAATGAAGGGCATCTCCTTGAGTTCCATGCCCTCATGCGTGTCGGCGCGGGCGATGTGCAGGGGAGCTGTGTAAGCGGCGGCAAGACGGGCTACAGCCGTCCAGTCGCCGCTGTGGGGTAGGATGGCGTACTCAAAGATATGGTTGCCGGGGCACTGTGCGCCGGGCGTTGGCAGTAGCGGCCCGGCAGCGACGCGCCGGGTGCTGAGATCGTCGCGGGAAAGCCAGCCAACAGCCCGCAGCAGGGTCAGCGCGATCTGCGTCCCTTCGGCGGTACGCTCGACTTCCACCGAAGGCAAGCCGCGGTTGAGCACAGCCAGCCCGCGCCCGCTGTCGCTCAGGTCGGTGAAAGCCCGCTGATGCATAAGCGGGGTGGGGTCTTCCAGCCAGCCTTCGGAAGGCGGTAGGGCGATCTCGCGGGCGCTGACCTGGAAGGCGGCATCGACATAAGCGTGTTCTGGGCGCAGCGGTGTGGGGAAGGTGACCGTCAGTTTGTGGTCGCGGGCGGTGTTGGTGACGCGCGTCTCAATGTACAGGCCTGGCTGGTCGCGGTAGAAGGTCAACAGGGAGACAATCGGCAGGTCAACCAGCGTCTCCGAGCGGCGTTGCCGATCGGCGCTCAGCGCGGCGGGGAGGCGCAGCGTCTGGGTGACGCGGAAGCGGGCCAGCAGAGGGCTGTCCAGCACCAGCTCGATCCGGGCGGGTTGCCCGGCGGAGCTGTAGACCTCGCTGTTGGGGCACGGGCAATAGCTGTACTCATCCCCGGCATCGTCCACATCATAGAAGCGGTGCAGACCGGCGTAAACCATCCCGGTAGCCCGGTCGCGGATGGTCAGGCTGCCATCGGCAGCGATGCGGAAAGCCAGGTAAGCATTCTCCGCGCCATCAGGATCGACGCGCCAGAGGGTGCCGGGCAGGGGAGTCGTCTGGCCGCCGGGACGGGCGTAGACGGTGGTATAGCCGCAGGGCGGCGCTTCCACCCGGAAGGCGACATGCACCCGCCGCTTGCGGTTGGGCTTGAGCGTTTCCAGCCAGACGGCATCCTCGCGGCTGAGGACCTGGCAGGGGATCGGCTGGCCCTGAGCATCGTACAGGGTGAAGCGCTCCGCTGTCGGGTCGTCAAAGTCGAAGTCGATCGTTCCCTCGGCGACTTCCGTCCGTGTCCAGTTGAGCGGATTGTAGACCAGCACCGGCGTGCCCGTCTGGGCAGAGAAATCGGCGTGGCGGGCCAGCAGGCGCAGACTGTCCCGCACCAGGATATTCCCGATCTGCTCGGCCTGGTCAAAGCGGTAGAGCATTTCGTCGTGTACCTGGTCGATCCCGCTGCCGTAGATGTCATCGTGGGGGTGATTCTTGAGCAGCCAGCGCCAGGCCGTCCACAGTAGATCCTGAGTGCCAGCGGGTGGGTTGGCCCCAGCCAGGCGGGCGAAGGCGGTGAGCGGCTCGGCGTAACGCTCCAGCAGCGTTTCCACGCGGTGGTTGCGTTGCTTGAGGGTGATGCGGGTGGAATAGACGCCCTGCAGGATTTCGGCGTAGCGCCCCCAGCGGAATTCGCCGCTGAATTCGGGCAGCGGGACGCCGGAATCGCGAACATCGCGCAGATAGTCGCTCAGCGTGCCCATGCGGAAGTCAACATCTGGGAAGGCGGCGCGGGCGCGGGCGACCAGTTCCGGGATGCGCGGCTCGGCTTCGGCGTGATCGATGCCGTTCATCAGCAGGCGGGCGGGGGTGTGGCACAGCCCTTCCAGCTTCTCCAGCGCCTGCCCGACCTGCTGGAGAGCCATCTCCCAGTCGAAGGCCATCTGCGAGGTATCGCCCCAGCGGATGGGATAACCGACATTGGACAGGTTGTGGTAGCCCCAGGGCATCCAGATGCCCAGCACACGGGAGCCATCCCGGGCAACCCACTCAAATTCGGCGCCGATGTGGTCGGCTTCCGCGCCGACGCCACGCCAGAAGATCGCCGAATCGATGCCAAAGCCGCGGAAGACCTGGGGCAGCTGGGCGATGTGCCCGAAACCATCCGGGACATAACCGACCTTCATCACCCCGCCATAAGTCGCGCCCATACGGTGACCGATCATCAGGTTGCGGATGAGTGCCTCCGGACTGACCAGGTATTCGTCCGGGAGCACGTACCACGGCCCCACACTGATCCGTCCCTCCCGCGCCAGGCGCTGCAGGATATCGGCGCGCTGCGGGCGCACTTCCAGGTAGTCTTCCAGGATGGAAGTCTGGCCATCCAGCATAAAGAAGCGGTAGTCCGGGTTCTGCTCCAGCAGGTCAATCAGCCGGTCGATCAGGCGGACAAGGCGGGCGCGGAATTCCTGGAAGGTGACGTACCAGGCGCGATCCCAGTGCGTGTGAGGCACAATGGTTGCCGTGCGACGCGTGCTGCTCATGGGCATGCTTGCTCCTGGGGGCGGCGGCTCTCCGGCCGGTAAACGCGCAATAAGCCTTAATCGTGATAGCGCCCGTAAAGTTCGGCGGCTTCGGTCATGGCGTTGATGTTTTCCAGCGGCGAACCGGGCGGGATGTTGTTGCCATCCTGGACGATATAGCCCCGGTAGGGGGCCAGCTTCTCAATGGCGATACGGGTTGCTTTCCGAACCTGTTCCGGCGTGCCGCTGTGGATCAGCATCGGGTCGATGTTGCCGATCAGGACGACACGCCCGCCCATCACTTCGGCAATGCGATCCAGGTTGACCTGGTAGCCGAAGCCCTGCAACTCATGGATCGCCAGATCGTCGCGGAAGATCTCCAGCAGGTGGTCGGTCTTGCCACACATGTGCAGGGAAAGCCAGCCGTCAAAGTGGAAGCGCAGCCGCTTTTCCTCCGGCAGGACCAGGTCGCGGTACATCTCCGCGGAGAGGTTAACCGCCAGGTCATCCGTCCAGGCAAAGTCGCGGGTCGGGAGCTGTTCTTCTTCCCAGCAGAAGTCCAGGTATTCGATCAATTTGTCGGTGATGATGCGCAGCAGTTCGCGTACAAAATCAGGGCGCTCATAACAGGCGGTGAACAACTCGGTCTGGCCCATCAGATCGCCGGCTATGCCAAACGGCCCATCAGATGTGTGGGTCAGGGCAGGGTTGGCGCCGGGGTAGAACACCTCCCCGCCGAGGAAGCGGACGGGGTAACGCTCGGCGACGGCCATCATCGCCCGGCGGTAGGCGATCTGGCGGGCGTTGATGCCGCTGTGAATGAAGTCCATCGCTTCCAGGCGGGCCAGGTCTTCTTCCGTCTTGACCCAGCCCGGCCCGACCCAGGGGATGTCGTCGTCGGGGAAGATGATCTCGCAGCCCAGGCTACCGGCCTCGAAGGTGTTCTGGAAATCCGTCCAGGCACCGACCCACGCCCCGGTGATGCTGTAGGCGTCGGTGCGCACATTTTCCATCAACCACTTCTGGCCCAGAATCTGGGTGCGCAGCATGGTTTCGGGGTCGCGGTAATAGTCACGGAAGCGGACGCCCACTTTGGGAATCATGAAGCGGTGGGCGATGGCTGGGATGACCGGCACACGATCCGGCTCCTCAAAACGCTTGGTTTTGGTGACCCGCTCTTTGCGGGCAGCCAGCTCTTCCACCGACACGCCAATCTCAATCACTTCGGCCATCAGTCACTCCAGGGTGGTGCGGTCAACAGGCGGCTGCCGGATTGTCTAGACATGGCGGCGATGGGGGGCGGCGCGCCTGGCGCGTTAACGCGGATTCCCAGGCCGTTATGGAGGCCGGAAGAGCGGGTGAAAGGCGTGATTGATCCGGCAAGCCGCATAAGCTACAATCAGTATAATCACATCCCGCTAGTTTGTCTATACACATGGTGAAGATTGAAGGTTATTGGAGGAAATTGTTCATGGAGACCCAATCCCGCCTGACCATTGAGCAGAATGTCCTGGTGTTGAAGCGTTATGCCTTTCTGGAACGCAGCCTGACGCGGACACTGGCCGGCTGGCTGGCCGGCGTGCCGGAATGGGAAGCCAAGAACCAGATCGGCCTGCACATCTGGGAGAGCGCCGACGCTGCCGAAGCATTGCACGCTCGCCTGCGCGAGTTACGCGCCCACAACTTCGAGCGCGGCATCAGCGATGGGTTGCATACCCTGGCCCGCGAACTGGACTGCGCCGCGCATACCGCCGACCTGATCGCCACCGCCTACCTGGTGATCAAGAAGGCATTGCTGGCCGCCTACCGCGCCCATACCGGCCTGACCTGGGAAGCGTTCGACAATCCGACGGTCAAGATTATCCGCGAGAAGTTGATCGAGACGACGGAGAAGCAGGTCGCCTGGGCGGAGGCATTCTTCCCGGAAGTCGCGGCGCGTTACCCCGGCTGGGAAGCGTGGCAGGCGTATATCGCCGGTTTGCTGGCCGCTGACGGCGGCGTGACCGGCGCGGAACCGCGCCAGCAGCCGCCTGCTCGCCCGGCAGGGCATGCCCTGCTGCTGCCCTGGAAGGAATGTCAGCGCATGCCCGGCTGGCCGATCTTCGACCCCGATACGGATATCGAGCCGGACCGCCAGGCCGAGCCGGAAGCGCACCGCCTGTGGCGCTTCAAGCACTACCTTAATGAGATGACTGCCGCCGAGACACTGGCTTCCGTGCTGTGGATGACGCCGGAAATGCCCTGGGAATTCCACTACAACGTGGCCCGTCACCAGTGGGATGAGGTGCGCCACAGCCAGCTCGGTCAGCTACGTGTTCAGCAGCTTGGCCTGCAGGTTTCGGAGGTGCCGCAGGTTGTCCAGATTTACAACGTCATGATGACCCTGCCGGCGGTCGACCAGTATGCGCTGCTGACCACTGTGATCGAGCCGAATGGCATGCCGGAGAAGGTGGCCAACCGCGAACACTGGGAGAAGATCGCCGACGAAGTCTCCGCCGCTGCCGTCAGCTACGACTGGAGCGATGAGAATTTCCACATCCGCTGGGGGCAAAAGTGGACGCCCGTCCTGCTGCAAACTTATGGCTACAACGAGACGCCGGAGGCGATCAAAGCGCGCACTGAAGCATGGTTGCTAGAGAACACGCCGGTCAAGATGCAGAAGCGAATGGCCACGGGCGAGTATTAGATCGTGATTGCCCGCCGGTTCCGTCAGGATCGGCGGGCCTCCACCGCTTCAACCAGGGCGCGGGCCTCGGCCTCGCTGGCGGCGTTGACCATCAGAAAGACGCCGCGCGTGCCAATGGCGTCCAGCAGGGGCAGGACTTCATCCGGCTGGACGTTGATCGCCTGGATGCTCTTGCCGGCGTCCAGGATGCGCCGGTACAGGCCGTACCATTCCGGGGAGCCGCCCTGCGGCGCGCTGACCTGGGGCGTCCATTCGATGGCGTCCAGCGCCTCGATGCTCAGCAGCGCATCCAGGTGGCGGAAAGCCTGCGTGCCGTCCAGATGGTACATGCTGTAGTCCAGCCAGGCGCATTGCTCGACCAGGTAGGGGACGACGAACTCGGCGAACATCTCCGGGGAGATCATGACACAGGCGTCACATTGCACTTTGGCCGTGCGTCCTGGCCCCCAGATGCTGAAGGCGGAGAACACGTTGCCGCCCCAGGGCGTCTGGACGATCTCATACAGCGCCTGGAACGCCTGGAAGTAGGCCTGGTTGATCTCCGCCAGCCGCTCTTTGACAAACGCCGGGCGCTCGACCAGATCCAGCATCAGGCGCTGCGTCTCCCGCAGGGAGGCCAGGGTGTCCAGATTCTCGATCAGGTCGGGCATGCTGACCAGAAATCGCCCGGCGCTGATAGCGACCCCGGCCTCCGCTACAGCTTTCTGGCGCAGGAACCAGGGGTTCTGCGGGTCGAAGCGCAGGGGGGGATGGCGGTCAGGATCGGTGATGCACGGCGCGTACCAGACGGTGTCCGGGGCGAAGGATGGCTCCGCGCCGAGGAAGGTTGCCAGGTTGCCCGGGCCGATGTTGGTATCGAAGAAGGGGAAGGCATCCCCGCCGAAGTAGATGCCACGCAGGTAACGCTCGGCCAGGCGCGCCCGGCGTTCGGCGTTGAGCCAGGCGTCGCGCAGGGCGGCATCATCAGGGTAGATGGCGGTGGGGTCCAGGCCGCCCATCAGGTAGTAAAATGGGGCCTGGGGATTGCGCGTATCGCGCTCCGGGCTGGAATCGCGGGGGGCCAGAACATGCAGCACCAGGCCCTCGCGCCGCCACCAGGCCATATAATGCTCGCGGATGCGGTCCCAGTCCGCTTTCCAGAAAGTGTTTGTGCTGTCTGCCATCAGGCTTTCCAATCATCGGTGCAGCGGGCGGTACCCGCGCTCAACAGGAGGAGAAGCACGCATGAAGCGGTCTGAAATCAACACCATCATACGTGAAGCCGACGCCTTCATCAAGGCGCATGGCTTTTATCTACCGCCGTTCGCCTACTGGTCGCCAGATGACTGGCGGCGCAAAGGGCCTGAAGCCCGCGAGATTGTGGCCCGGCGGTTGGGCTGGGACATCACTGACTTTGGATTGGGCGACTACACCCACAAGGGGTTGTTCCTGTTCACTATCCGCAACGGCTCCCCGGAGAATCTCAAGACTGGTAAGGGCAAGGTGTATGCGGAGAAGTTGCTGATTGTCGGCGAGCAGCAAATCACGCCGCTGCACTTCCACTGGCTCAAGACGGAGGACATCATCAACCGCGGCGGCGGCAGACTGCTGATCCAGCTCTATAACAGCACGCCTGAGGGGGCGCTGAGAGACGACGATGTGACAGTGATGATCGACGCTGTACCGCGCACCGTCAAAGCGGGCGGCACGGTGGCCCTTGAGCCGGGCGAGAGTATCACGCTGGAGCCGTATTGCTACCACCAGTTCTGGGCGGAAGGTAACCGCGTGCTGGTGGGCGAGGTGTCTTCCGTCAACGATGACGCCACTGACAATCGCTTCTACGAGCCGATCGGTCGCTTCCCGGCGATTGAAGAAGACGAGCCACCGCTGTACCTGCTGGTCAACGACTACGAGAAGTATTACCGCGGCTAAAATGGATACCGGGCAGTCTAAGTTGTCTGGATCGGCCTGATTGTCCATCCGTTGCAGGCAGTAATCAAGGGGAGCGCTGTCTTGACCGGCGCTTGCTTCGCGTTATAGTGGATTGGCCAGGAGGCTGGACAAATTGTCCGGGTTTGTCTATTCATGCCGGGTTGACCACCAGGCGCTACCCGGCCCTGCCGACCGGGCTGGCCAGGTCGGCCCCCTAAAGGCGCGTAAACCATGCATCTCTACAGTTTTGACCTTCGCGATCCAGTTTTTGAACTGGGAGGCTGGCAGCTTTCCTTTCAGGTGATCACCCTGGAAAACCTCTACGGTCTGGACCCGGCCCACACCACCCTTGAGGCGACCGACGACGGCTGGCGGCTGGTTTGCTCCCGGCTGAGCTGGGCCGGGCAGCAGCAGCACGCGCCGGGGTCGCTGGAACTGGTCGCCAGGCGAGGGGAGGGTGATCGGCTTTTGCTGAATATCCGGGCTACCGCCCTGCACAAGATCCGGGCGGTCAAAGTGCTGATCCGCAACCTGCCTGTTCTGCGCCCGCTGGATATGCTGGATCACCCCCGCGATCTGCCTGAGGGTGGGCTGATCGACGCCTATCCCAACCCGTTGCGGCTGCCCCTGTTCTTCGGCCTGCTGCCGGATGGGACGATCATCGGCGCGCGCAACGAAGATCCCCATGCCCGCGCCAAGCGGTTCGCTGTATGCCGCGAAACCTTTGGGCCACTGGCGGGCACGTACACCGTCGAATGCCTGCATGAAGAAGATGCCCGCTGGTTCGACACCCAGATCGATGTGCCGCTGTGGGTGCTGGATCGGGACGTCGATGTGTCCGCCTTCCGGCAGGAGCAGCTGGCCTTTGACGAAGCCGAACTGGGGCTGGCACCCTGGGAAAAGCGCGGGGATGTTCCCCGCTGGGCGCGGGACATCCGCCTGTGCCTGACGATTCACCAGATGCACTGGTCAGGCTACATCTTCAACACCTACGCCCAGGCCCTGAACATCATCCGCTTTGTGGCCGAACGGATCGATGGCCGCCATGTGCTGGCTTACCTGCCGGGCTGGGAGGGCCGCTACTACTGGCAGTATGGCGATTACCGCCCGGAGCCGCTGCTGGGCGGTGGGGATGGTTTTGCCCGGCTGTGTGAAGGGGCGCGGGCGCTGGGCGTGCATGTCATGCCCATGTTCGGCGTCAACTGCGCCAATGCCTGGGCGCCGAACTTCCATACCTTCGGCCCATCTTCCTACATGAAGTCGGCCACCCGTAACACCTTCTGGGGCAACCAGCCGGACTGGGACCTCAAACGCACACACGACACCGGCTGGCAGGCCTGGCTGCATCCTGGCGCGCCCGCCTGGCAGACCGAATTGACGCGCCAGATACGGACGCTGGTTGAGCGTTTTGGCTTTGACGGTGTCTTTCTGGATTGCACTGAGGTCTGGGTCAACGACCCGGACTTTAATATGCGCGAGGGACTGCGCCAGCTCATCGCCCGGCTGCGGGCCGGGCATCCGGAACTGCTGGTGGCCGGGGAAGACTGGTATGACGGTCTGCTGGCCATCCTGCCGGTGTTCCAGCAGACGGCTACCTGGCGGCAGGTGCCGGAGTGGGTCGGGCGCTACGCCCGGCTGATCGGCCACATCTGCGACGGCGATCCGTCGCGTAACAGCACCGGCGTGCATGAAGCCGGTTGCAGCCCGTACGTCCGCCTGCCGCAGACGGAGACGTACATCCCGACGCTGACGTTTGTCGACGGCACGCTGGAAGCGGCGCAGCCGGAAATCGAAGCGGTGATCGCCCAGGCCGCGGCGGGAAGCTAGCCCGGCGCCCCGAGTACGCCGGAGACTGCATGAGGGAGATGTGGCGCGATGAGCGTGTGGCATAATACGCTGGCCGAGACCTTGCCGCTGGATGGCGAGTGGCACTTTAGCCTGGCCGGGCAACAGGGCACGATCCGGGTACCCGGCTGCTGGGAGGCGCAGGGCTACCCCCGGCGGGTTGATGGCCCGGCAATTTACGAGCGGGAGATCGTCGTTCCAGCAGCGTGGGCCGGGCGGCAGGTGCAGCTTCAGTTTGAGGCGGTCAGTTACGATATCGAGGTGACGATCAACGGCACCCCGGTCGGGAGGCATAGCGGCTCGTGGGCGCCGTTTGCCCTTGACGTGACCGCTGCGCTGCGCTTCGGCGCGGCCAACACGATCCGGCTGATCGTCTACAAGCAGGGTGAGCGCTTTCCACTGCGGGAATCGCTGGCCGGCTTCCTGCCGGATGTCGTCATGATGTTCGGTGGGGTGTGGGGATCGGCGCGGCTGGTGGCTTTCCCCGGCCCGGCGCTGAGCGACCTGCGGGTGCTGGCCGAGGTGGAGAGCGGGCGCATCCGGGTCACAGGCGCCGTCACAGGCGCGGACATAGAGGCCGGTCTGCGGGCCAGCGTCCAGGTCACCCATCCTGACGGGCGGGTAGTCGCGGTGTGGTCTGGTTCGCCGGTGGAAGGGCGGCTGAGCGCCAGCGTGGTTGTGCCGGATCCGGTGCGCTGGGAACCGGCAAATCCGGCGCGCTACACGGTGGCCCTCCGGCTGGAGGATGGGCAGGGGATGACTCTCGCTGCTGCCGAACGGCGCGTTGGCTTCCGGGCCTTGACACGACAGGGCGAGCAGCTGCTCTTCAACGGGCAGCCGATCTGCCTGCGCGGGGTGCTCAACTGGGGCTGGTACCCGGAAGTGCTGTGCCCCGCTCCGGAAGAGGCGGCCATCCGCGCTGAGTTCGCCCGCGTCCGCGCCCTGGGCTACAACCTGATCAAGCTATGCCTGTTCGTCCCATCGCGCCTGTATTTTGACCTGGCGGACGAACTGGGCATGTTCCTGTGGCTGGAACTGCCGATGTGGCTGCCGGAAGTGACGCCCCGCCTACGGGAGCAGGCCCCCCGCGAATACGCTGAGATTCTCGACGCAGTGCACCACCATCCATCGGTGATCCTGTACAGCCTGGGTTGCGAACTGGGGCATAGCGTTGACGCCGAACTGCTGGGGCGGCTGGATGGGATTGTGCGCGGTGCCACCGGGGGCGTGCTCGTCTGCGACAACAGCGGCTCCGGCGAGGCTTACGGTGGGCTGGCCTTTGACTTTGCCGATTTCAACGACTATCACTTCTACTGCGACCTGCACTACTTTGAGCCGCTGGTTGATCACTTCAGCCGGGATTGGCGGCCCCCGCGCCCCTGGATCTTTGGCGAATTCTGCGACGCCGACGACTACCGCGACCTGGGCGAGATCGCGCAGGCGTTCGGCGGGGAATTGCCCTGGTGGTTCACCGAATGGAATCCCCTACATCCCAAGACATTTGTTGGCTACCCGGCCCAGCAAGAACGCATGAAACGACTTGATCTGGAGCTGGACGACGCGGCGCTGATGCGCCTGTCGCGGCGGCAGTCGTTTGTCGTGCGCAAGACGATCCTGGAGAAGGTGCGGGCGCGAGCGGGCATGGGCGGCTACGTGGTCACCAGCATCCGTGACACGCCGTTGGCCTCCTCCTCGATGTTCGATGATCTGGGCCGCAGCAAGTATGACCCGGAAGCCTTCCGCCAGTTCAATGCGGATAGCGTTTTGCTGCTGGGGCGGGGACGGGCGCGGCGCTGGACGCATGGCGGCGACCGCCCTGCGCCTTTCGAGCCGTACAGCTTCCCTGCCGGGCAGTCCGCCGGACTGGAGATCATCCTCGCCCATGCCGGGCCGCCGTTGCCGGGCGGCCGGCTGGTCTGGGAGGTTGTCGACGCGGCAGGGAGGCATATCAGTGGCGGGGAGGCGGCGGTGAGTGGCCCGCTGACCGGCGGGCGTCCCCGTAGCATCGGGCGAGCGGTTTTTGCCGCGCCGCCGTCCGAGCGCGCTGCGACGCTGCGCCTGCAGGCGTCATTCACGCCGGAAGGCCGGCCAGCGATACGCAATAGCTGGCCACTGTGGATCTTCCCGGTTGTCAGCGCGTGGCCGGCGGGACTGGGCGTGCTCGATCCGAATGGCGCTCTGGGCGGGCTGGACGATCTGCTGGAGGTTGCCCGGCGTGTAGAGACGCCGGACGCCGGTCTGCGCGTGCTGATCACTGATGTCCTGACGGACGACGTCCTGAGCTTTGCGCGGGGTGGTGGGCGCGTCCTGCTGATCCAGCAGGGCGACCGTCCCCTGCCAGCGCGGGCCGTCCCCTTCTGGCGCGAGGGGATCGCGCTGATCGGGGATCATCCGGCGCTGGCGGCTATGCCCCACGACGGCGTGCTGGATCTGCAATTCTACGGTCTGGCGACCGATTGGGTGCTGGATACAGCGCGCCTGGCCGAAGTCCTGCCCGACGCGGCAGAAGTCCGCACGCCGCTGCGCCGCCTGGACGCCCGCCAGTTTGATGTGACGGATTACCTGCTGGAGATGCGGCTGGGCGCAGGACGGCTGGCGGCGACCACCCTGCGCTTTCAGGGCGGGCTGGGCGACCAGCCAGTCGGCCTGCGGGCACATCTGGCCGGGCGCTGGCTGCTGCTCGCTCTGCTAAAGCACCTGGCACACAGCGACGCCTGATCGGGGGAGCAATGCCACAGGTACACATCAACGCAAAGCGTGTATGGGTGGGCGAGCAACCCCATGCCCTGCTCAGCGGTGAGGTGCATTACTGGCGGATGAACCCGCGCCTTTGGCCGGAAGTCCTGCGCCGTGTGCGGGAGATGGGCCTGGAGGGTGTGGCCTCCTATGTCTGCTGGGAGCATCACGAGATCGCGCCGGGGCGCTTTGACTTCCGCGGGGAAACGGCGCCAGAACGCGACCTGACCGGCTTCCTGGAGATGGTCGCGGCGGAGGGGCTGTGGTTGTTGCTACGCCCCGGCCCCTACATCTACAGCGAATGGCGCAACGGCGGCCTGCCCGACCGCGCCGCCCGCTACCACCGGTTGCACCCGGAATACCGGGCGGCGGCCAGCGATTACATGGCGGCGGCGACGGAAGCCATCCTGCCCTATCTGGCGACGCGCGGCGGGCCGGTCATCCTGTTCCAGGCGGAAAACGAGCCGGACCCCTGGCCGCACATCTACGAGGGCCAGCTTGGGCTGGGGCAGACGCCGGGCCTGTTCCAGGACTATCTGCGGGAGCGTTATGGCGGCGATCTGGCGGCGCTCAACACCGCCTGGGAGGCCGATCTGCAGCGTTTTGAGCAGGCGCGGGCTGTTCTGCAGCCGGTCATCCCCGGGCGGGGCTACCTCAACCGCTACCTGGACTTCTGCCGTTTCCGCATGTGGTGCACCGCTGAGGCCGTCCGTTGGACCGTTGAGGGCTACCGCACCCTGGGTGTTGACGTGCCGATCCTGGTCAATACCTACACCAATTTTGGCATCCAGAACTGGCGGGAGCTGGAAGAGCTGGCCGACATTGCCGGGCCGGACCTCTACCCGGCGGATGGCTTCCGCCTGCGTCCGGAGGAATTGCGCCAGTTCCTGCATGTTCTGCGTTATACGCGGAGCTACTCGGCGCTGCCATACATCCCGGAATTCGAGGCTGGCATCTGGCACGGCGGCCTGGACTATACCGGGTCGATCACACCCGGTCATTACCTGCTGGCGGCCTGCGCCGCATTGCTGGGCGGGGCGGCTGGCTGGAACTGGTACATGCTGGCCAACCGGGATAACTGGCTGCTCAGCCCGATCAACGAGTTGGGCCGCCCACGACCGGAACTCTTTGAGGTCTTCCAGCGCATTGTCGCCCTTTTCCGGGCCATCGACCCGCCTGCGCTGGAGAAGCTGTGCGCCACGGCGGTCACCGTCGACCCGCTGCATCAGACCGCCCGCCGTCAGGCCGGGGATGGCCGCCTGATCGATGGAAGCGATCGCCTGCTGGACGCGCTGCTGGCCGCCGACATCGACTATGACTGCTGCGACGTGGAGACCGGCCAGGTCACCCGCTCGCTGCTGCTTTACGCCGGGGGCGACTGGCTGAGCGCCGCCGCGCAGGAGCGCCTGCTGGCCTATGTTGAGGGCGGCGGGACGCTGGTGTTCTTCCAGGATTTGCCTGTACGGGATGAGACGCTTTCCCCATTGAACCGGCTGGGCCTGCGCCTGCCGGAGCGCATTCTGGGGGCCGGATACCCGCAGCGACTGGCCGTTCACCTGGGGGATGGCGAGCCGGTGACGCTCAGCAGCCCGGCTTTCTTCGCCTACGGGGATGTGCCCGGCGAGCCGATCGTTGCCGAGCGCATCCCGGATGCCCCGCCTGCCGGGGATGAACTGGCCCTGCATATCAACCTGCTGGTGGGGACCTCCTACATTGTCGGTTACCGCCAGCGGCGCGGGGCGGGCAGCATCATCTGCCTGGGTCTGGCGCCGGGGCCGGAATTACTGGTGGCTCTGCACCGCTGGCTGGACGTGCCCCTGTATAGCCGGGCGCGCACGCCGGGCGTCGTCACCGCCCTGTTCCAGGCGGGCGAGACGCGGGTGGTGATTGCCCTCAACCTCAGTGATGAAGATCGAGATGCGGCGGTGTGGCTACACCCCGCGCCATTCGCCGGTGGTGCCTGGTGCGCCCATGATCTACTCGGCGGTGAGGCGCTCCTGGTTGACCCCCAAAGCCCGGAAACGCTGTTCGTGCATCTACCTGCCCGCAGTGGCACTGTCGTCAGACTGGAGAAGGAGACTCCCGCATGAGCACTATGACCCCCAAACAACGGATGCTGACCGCCCTGCAGAGGGGCGTGCCGGATCGTCTGCCGGTGACCACCCACCACGTGATGGAGTACTTCCTCAAGAAGTACATGGGCGGCATCTCCACGCAGGCGTTCTTTGACTATTTCGGCTTCGATGCCATCACCTGGGTGCTGCCCTTCAAGGCGGATACCGGCAAGGGCGATTACCTGGTCCGGCGCGACGGTGAGACCTGGGAGGATGCCTCCGTCCAGTCTGACCGCTGGCGCATCTCGGAGGAGGAAATCCCTGGCCAGCAGTACCCGACCAAGCGCTATACGATCACGACACCCAAAGGTAAGCTGACCTGCACCCTGCAGAGCAACGAGCAGACTTCCTGGCTGACCGAGTACGTTATCAAGCAGAAGTCCGACATCGACCTGATCGCCGAATACGCACCCGCGCCGCTCTGTGATGTGGACGAGGTCAACCGCGTCGCCGACGAATTCGGCGAGCGCGGGCTGGTGCGCGCTCACATCCCCTGTTTTGACGTGTACGGCCAGCCCGGCTGCTGGCAGGATTTCACCTGCATGGTCGGGACGCAGGAGGCCATTCTGTACGCCTATGACGATCCGGCCTGGGTCCATACCGTGCTCAAGGTGCTGCAGGAGCGCAAGCGGATCTTCATCCGCTCGCTGGCCGGGGCGCGCTATGACCTGCTGGAACTGGGCGGCGGCGCGGCCTCCACGACGGTGATTTCCCCGCGTATGTTCGATGAGTTTGTCGCGCCCTATGACGCGCCGCTGATCGAGGAAGCGCACCGGGTCGGCCAGCGCATCGTCTACCATACCTGTGGTGGGATGATGCCCATCCTGGAACAGATCGCAGCGATGAACCCCGACGCCATGGAGACCTTCACTCCGCCCAGCATGGGCGCCGATGTTGACCTGGCTGAGGCCAAGCGGCGCATCGGCGACCGCGTGTGCATGATCGGCGGCTTTGACCAGTTCCATTTCTTTATCGGCTGTACACCGGAGGAGACACGGGCCGAGGTTCGACGTTGCTTTGAGGCGGCGGGTGTGGGCGGTGGCTACATTCTTTCGCCTTCCGACCATTTCTTCGATGCCGATCCGGCCCTGTTGCACGCCTTTGTCGATGAAGCGCAGCGCTGCGTGTATGGCTGAGGCAATCTGAGCGATGGCTTACACGTATGACTTTGAGGATGGCTGGCGGATCCGCGACCGGGCCGGCTACAGCGCCGATGACGAGGTCAGCAAGGCAACCGTCTTCGCCCTGGCCAACGGCTACATGGGCGTGCGCGGCGCGCCGGAGGGTTTGCCGCCAACCCTGCCGGGCGTGATGGGCCACACCATCAATGGCCTGTACGACTCGCCCACCGGCGACATCCTTGACCGGGAGATGATCAACCTCCCGGCCTGGACGCCGCTGGCGCTGGAAGTCGATGGGCACCTGCTCGGCGTAGACAGTCCCCTGCTGGAGGACTATGTCCGCACGCTGGACATGCGCAGCGGGCTATTGTTGCAGCAGGCCCGCTGGCGGACTCCGGAAGGCGTAACCGTGACGCTGGAAAGCGAGCGACTGGTCAGCATGGCCCAGCTGCATCTAGGCGCCATCCGCTGGCAGCTGCAGGCTGACGCCCCCTGCACGGTGACAGTGCGTTCGGCGGTGGACGCCGATGTCAACAATCGCTTCGCCGGGACGCATTTCGCAACGGTAGATGTGCTGCCGGAAGGCATCGCCATTACCACCATTCAGGAGCGTTACCGGGCGGCCGTCCTGACCACCCTGGCGCTGGAAGGTGGCAGTGACATCCGCCGGGAGCGCACGGCGACCGACCGGCGGGTGGAGCAGGTTCGCACATTTCGCCTGGCGGCGGGCGAACCGGTGGCGCTGACCAAGCTGGTCGCCGTCTATGACAGCCGCTTTTCTGAGGGCGATCCGGTCGATCTGGCCCGCCGGGAACTGGAAACAGCCCAGGCGGCAGGCTACGCGGCCATCCGCGCCATGCACAGCGCCGCCTGGGAAGCCCTGTGGGCCTCCTCAGACGTGGTCATCGCCGGGGATGAAGGGGCGCAGATCGCCATCCGCTTTTGCCTGTTCCATCTGCTGGCCAACCTGCCGCATTCGGATCGGGTCAGCGTTTCGGCGCGGGGCCTGCAGGGTCAGGATTACTGGGGATCGATCTTCTGGGATTGCGATATCTACGTACTGCCGTTTTACATCTACACCCAGCCGGACTACGCCCGCCGCAGCCTGCTCTACCGCTACCACACGCTGGACGGCGCACGGCGCAAGGCGCAGGGCCTGGGCTTCCGGGGGGCGTACTACGCCTGGCAGAGCCAGGAGACCGGCGACGAGACCTGCGCTCTGTATGTCTTCACTGACCCGCGCACCGGCCAGAAGCTGCGTAGCTACTTCGCCGACGAGCAGATTCACATCTCTGCCGATGTGGTCTATGCCCTCTGGCAGTACGTCCGGGCGACCGGTGACCGGACATTCCTGCGCGGGTATGGGCTGGAGATCATCGGCGAGGTGGCGCGTTTCTTCGTTTCCCGTGCAATCTGGAATGAAGCGGCTGGGCGCTATGAATTGCGCACGGTGCTGGGGCCGGACGAGTACCATGAACGGGTGGACAACAACGCCTACACCAACGCCCTGGCTCAAGACTGCCTGCGCATCGCCCTGGCGGCGCTGGAGCAGACCCGCGCCGACGACCCGGCGGCTTACGCGACAGTCTGCGCCCGGTTGGGGCTGGACGCTGACGAGATCGCGCTATGGGAACGGGTGGCGGAGCGTCTGTATGTTCCGGAGCCGGACCCGCAGACCGGCGTGATCCCGCAGTTTGACGGCTACTTTGCTCTGGAAGACGCCCCGCCGGATCAGGTTCGCGCCCGGCTGGCTCACCCCGATCTGCATCCGGGCGGTCCGCACGGCCCCTTCCAGGCGACGCAGGCCATCAAGCAGGCAGATGTTGTGCTGCTGATGTACCTGTGGCGTGACCGCTACCCGGAGGCGATCAAGCGGGCCAACTGGGACTATTACGAGCCGCGCACCGCCCACGATTCCAGCCTCAGCCCGATGGCCTATGCGCTGGTCGCGGCGGACGTGGGTCGGACGGAATGGGCCTACCGCTACTTCCTACACACGGCGATGATGGACTTGCTGGGGACGGGGCCGCATTGGAATCTGGGCGTCCATACGGCGGCGATGGGCGGCGCGTGGCTGGCGATCGTGCATGGTTTCTGCCGCCTCGATCTACGCGAGGACGGCGTCTACCTGACCGGCTGGCCGGTGCTGCCCGCCGCCTGGCGAGAGGTGAGCTTCAGCTTCCTGTGGCATGGCCGCCGGGTGCGCTTTTCGACCGACGGCCAGGTGACGACGCTGATCGCGGAAGATGAGCCGGTGCCGGTGATCTACCCCGGCGGGCAGGCGGTTCTGGAACCGGGGTGGGCGTTCTTCTTGCCAGGGCGCGGCAACAGGGACAGCCAGTTCGCTGATCCCGACTAGCCCAGGCCGATCTCCGCCAGCAACGGCGCCACGGCGACCGGCCTGCCGCTGCTGGCGGAGCGCCGGGCTGCCTCCATGACGCAGACGGTCTCCAGCCCTTCGATCAGGTCGGGCGAGTGCGGCGTGCCTTCCAGCAGGGCGCGGGCGAAGGCATCGGCGTAGTTGGCAAATTCGCCGTAATGCATCCCGTGCACTTCATTGTTGAAGTAGTAGGCCCGCTTGCGGTAAAGCGGGTCTTCGATGATCTGCGTCCCGTCCGGCGCGGTGTGCAGGTAACGCATGTCGTGGTACTGAGCCAGGCTACTCCCGGCGGAGCCGTAGAGCATCAGCTCGATGGCGTTGCGGGCGGAGGGCAGCTCGTGCAGCCCGTAGTGGCCCAGCACACGCCCGATCTGTCCACTGGCGGCCTTCAGGTTGACAGTGTAGATGTCAAAGGATTGCACGCCGTACCGCGCCGCCAGGGCGCTGCGCGTCCCGTAAGCATGCACCTCAACGATCGGGCCGAGATACCAGCGGGCTAGATCGAGGGGATGGCTGACGCCCAGGAAGATCCAGTCGGTGCTGGCGACGGCCCAGGGGCTTTTAGCGTAGTACCAGTCCATGCGGTGGATATAGTGGGCGTCCACCATCTCTACCGCGCCGATCTCGCCGCGCTCGTAGGCCTGGCGCTGGCGGATGAACGGCTCGAAAAAGCGAACGCTCTGGCCGACCATCAGCCGCCGCCCCGTGCGGCGACTGGCTTCCAGCACGCGGCGGGCATCTTCCAGGCTGTTGACCAGCGGCTTGGTGCAGATCACGTCCTTGCCAGCTTCGAATGCCTGAATAATGTGCTGGCCGTGTAGCGCGTCGGGCGTATAAATAGCGACCACATCCACGTCCTGGCGGGCCAGCATGGCCGCGTAGTCGGTCGTATAGAACAGGTCGGGGGCCAGCCGCCGGGCTTCCGCCAGCTTTTCCGGGCGCAGGTCACAGCCAGCGACAGCGCGGGCATACTGCGTGCGGGGGACGGCGGCAGGGTTCTCCCCGACCGGCGGCGGCTCCGGCAGGTTAAGGGCGACGAGCAGGGTGCGCCCTTCGTGCAGGCCCAGGATGCCAATCCCGATAGTGCGGCTCATCGCTTTTCTCCTGATCAGCGCAAGGGGGCACAGCTGGCACGGATGGGGAGGCCGGAATTACAGGCACAGTTATTTTCCTGGTCGCCCCGATCCGTGCCAGGTCTGCGTGAATCCGCGCGCTACTAGATCACTTCCAGGCCATTGATATCCGGCAGGGCCGGGAACGGGGTGTGCGGTTCCGTCTGGTACCAGAAGGCGGTGGAGGCGATATCGTCCTGGAGGGGCAGGAAGCGCCCTTTGCCCTCGCGTGGGGCGCGCCAGCCCAGCGCCTGGATGGTCACGCGCAAGTCCTGCTGGAAGCGGATGGGGTCCATGATGTGCCAGCGGTACATCCCGAAGCGCTGCTGGCTCTGCATGAAGCCATCGGGCCTGATCACCTGGTGAAAGCCCAGGAAAGGTGTTGAGTAGATGCCGTATTCGCCTTTGGGCTGCTCAAAGCCCCATGCCCCGCCGAAGTAGTCCTCCGTCCCGGTGCCGCAGATCGTCGGCCACTCGTCGTCGCCGTCCAGGTAGAACTTGATCTCGCCTTCACCCCACCAGCCATTGTTGTGCGTGCCCCACGCCAGGTAGGTGCCAACGTAATGCCCCTGGCCGCGCACGCCATCCAGCAGGGTATGCACCTGCATGTAGGGCAGCGGGTTGTTGCGGCGGAACTGGGCATGGAAGTACGCCCGGTCGGCGGGCACGTCGGTCAGTGTGTAATCGATCTGGAAGAAGAAGCCCTGCACCGGGTCCGGCGAGAGGTTCTCGACCGTGATCCGGGCGCTGGCGCGGAAGGGCATCTCCCAGTAGCTGTTGAAGCCACCAGCTGGATTGACAGCTACGGGCAGGGAGTTCACATTCGCGCGCACGCCCCAACCGTTGCAGAAGAAATCGCCGATCGGCACTTCTACCGACGGCGTCGGCTCGCCGTCCCAGTAGCAGCGCAGGATCAGGTGTCGCCAGGCGGTTGGTGTGACGGTCATCCAGATGTGCTGGATGGCGCCCGGCCCGGCGATCTCGGCCAGGGTGATAGTGCTACTCCCGGCCAGGTCCAGACAGGGCGAGATCTTCCAGCCCCGGCCCAGCTCACGGGCGGCGATCGCGCCGGTGCCTTCAGTGGCCATGCCGCCCGCGCCCCTGGCGCCGGTGGGATTCTCGGCGCTGATCGAGCGGGTCTGGGCGTTTGACAGGCGGGCCAGGTTGCCCAGGCTCATGCCCAGGCCGTTGAATTCCACAGTCATCTTAATCTCCCCTCCAGACCGCCCTCCGCCGGAGGACGGTCGCCGCAGTGACCTCACACCCGCCGATTGTAGCGCCTCCGGTCAGGGTTCGAACAGGCCCGGCTGATGATTTTCTGGCCGATCTGCAGCTCCCGATGTAGCATACCCGGCGTCACGCCGTATTGCCCGGCGCCATGACCTGGTTTTCCGTGTTGCAGGGGGAAGACGATGCGCAATCGAATCTATGTCAACTTGGAAAATACGCTGGCCACCATCGATCGCAACATTTTCGGCGGGTTTGCGGAGCATATGGCCCGTTGCATCTATGGCGGAATCTATGATCCGGAGTCGCCGCTGGCCGACAAGCGGGGCCTGCGCCCGGATGTGATCGCTGCCCTGCGCCGGCTGCGCATGCCGCTGGTGCGTTATCCCGGCGGCAACTTCGCTTCCGGCTACCACTGGCGGGATGGTGTCGGCCCGGTCGACAAGCGTCCGGCCCGCCTGGACCTGGCCTGGCACAATGTCGATAGCAATCACTTTGGCACGGACGAGTTCATCCGTTTCTGCCGTCTGGTAGGGACGGAGCCGTTCCTGGTGGTCAATTGCGGCGATGGCGACATGCGCGAAGCGCGGGACTGGGTGGAGTACTGCAACGGCACCGCCGATACAGCCATCACCCGCCTGCGCCGGGAGAACGGCTTCGACGCGCCGCATAACGTCCACTACTGGGGCATTGGCAACGAGGTGGATGGTCACTGGCAGATCGGCTACAAGACGCCGCAGGAATATGCCCGCGCCTTCACTGAATTCGGCAAGGTGATGAAGTGGGTCGACCCGCAGATCAAGCTGGTGGCCTCCGCCATCTCTCACTGGGAGGGGGATGTCCTGGAGCGCATCCGCCTGCTGATCGAGCAGGCGAGCGACCTGCTGGATTACGTGGACATTCACTGGTACTTCAACAACCGGGCGGATGACTTCGCCGCCTTCATGACCGTCTCAGAGACAATCGAGGAACGGCTGGCGGGCATCGAGGGCATGATCCGGGGTGTCAAACTCGACCGGCAGATTAACCGCGAGATCGCTATTGCCGTCAGCGAGTGGAACGTGGTCTACCGCACCGACCTGAGTGAAGGCATTGAGGAAATCTACAATCTGGAAGATGCGCTGGTGGCGGCTATGCACTTCAATGCCTTCATTCGCCATGCCCGCACCGTGCGCATGGCCAACATCGCCCAGATTGTCAACATGATCGCCCCCATCCGCACGCACAGAGAGGGCCTGGTGCTGCAGACGATCTTCTATCCGTTCGAGCTGTACAGCACGCACTGCGGCGACGCGGCGCTGGATGTGTTCTGGACGGGTGAGACCTTCAGCGGGGGCGGGCACACCGGCGTGCGGGTGCTGGATGTCGCCGGCACCTACCGCGAGGCCGGGCGCGAGATGGCCCTGTTCGTGGTCAATCGCAGCCGGGACGCGGCAGCGGAGACGGCGATCAAGCTGGTGGCGGGCAGCCTGGCCGGGACGGTTGACGTGTACACCATCAACGGCGCGGACATCAAGGCGGAAAATACGTTTGAGGCGCCCGACCGGGTGGGAGTCAGCCACACCACCCTTGCCGCCGCCGGGGATACGCTGGAGATGAGCTTCCCGCCCCATTCGGTGACGGTGCTGGTCGCACAGGTGCAGTAGGTGGGGGAAAAATCGGTGTGCTGCCTGAGAAGCTTCGTGCAGCTTACACGTTCTCAGGATGGGCAGCCTTCTTATAATGGCAGGTATCTTGCAGTTGTGACGGAAGCATCAGCCATTACCGGCTGGCGTTCGTGACGGAGGATCCGCCGTTGCTGTTCTATGCCCGACAAGGTGATGCTAACCAATCCCTGCCTGACCTGTGGGGCATGCTGTGCCCATTTTCGCGTTTCGTTCTACTGGGCGGAGGCTGACGATGCGCCGGGCGGCACCGTCCCGCTGGCGCTCACTGAAGACCTTGGCCCGCTGCGCCGCTGCATGAAGGGAACCAGCGGCCGCCAGCCGCGCTGCGCCGCCCTGACCGGCCAGATCGGCAGGGCGGTAACCTGCGCGATCTACGAGCAGCGGCCATCGCCCTGCCGTGAGTTTGCTGTTGAGTGGGCTGACGGGGTGTTGCACTACGAGGAAGCCGATCTGGCGCGTTGTACCCGCGCCAGGGCGGCCTGGGGATTGCCGCCGCTGTTTGAAACGGAGACAATGCACACTCCGGACTGGCAGGGTGTGGCTTCTGCCGCCTGAAGCAGTTCGCCCCTTTTTCAAGATCGACACCGGCAGAGGGCCTGGCATGCTCTGCCGGTGTCTTTCTGCTATCGCCTGGCGGCAAATGCCGGAGGTCAGCCGATCTCGCTCAGCCGGACGGGGCGATTCTCCTCGTAGGAGAGCCGCGCCGCGCGGGCGATGGCAATCGGTACGCGCCCATCGCGCCCGGTGACGACCGGCGGGCGGTCGTTGACTACCGTGTCAATGAAGGCCTGAATCTCCCGCACGTAGCTTTCTGTATAGCGCTCCATGAAGAAGTTAAGCGGCAGATCGCGGCAGATGGCTTCCGCAGTGCTGAAGGTGACCTGATTGGGGAACAGGTTGCCGGTGGTGATCCCGCCCTTGCTGCCCAGTACATCGACGCGCTGATCGTAACCGTACACGGCGCGGCGGCTGTTGTCGATGGTGGCGATGGCGCCATTGGCGAAGGTGAGCACGATCACCGCGGTGTCTACGTCGCCTGCCGCACCGATGGCCGGGTCGACGCGCACCGCGGCGCGGGTGTAGACTTCTTCAACCTCGCTGCCCACCAGGAAGCGGGCCATGTCGAAGTCGTGGATCGTCATGTCGACGAACATACCGCCGGAGACGCGGACGTAGGCGATGGGCGGCGGAGCTGGATCGCGGCTGATGATGTGCAGCAGGTGCACGTCGCCGATTGCGCCGCTGGCGATGGCCTCCCGCACGCGGGCGAAGGTCGGGTCAAAGCGGCGGTTGAAGCCCACGAAGAACTTGACGCCCGCTTTTTCCACCGCCGCCAGGGCGCTATCTACCACCGCCAGGTCGAGGTCGATCGGCTTTTCGGTGAAGATATGTTTGCCGGCGGCGGCAGCATCGATGATGATCCGGGCGTGGGTATCGGTGGAAGAGCAAACGAGCACGGCGTCGATCTCTGGCCGGGCCAGGACCTCGCGGTAGTCGGTCGTAGCGACAGGGATATTCAGCCGGGCGGCCAGTCCCTGGGCCGCCTCGCTGGCAACATCCGCCACCGCCAGCACCCGCGCCTCCGGGATGCGGTAGGCGATGTTTTCCGCGTGGACTTTGCCGATGCGTCCGGCGCCGATGACGCCAATATTGATGGTCATACGTACCTCGTTCCAGAAATCGGGCGGGCCGCGCCCCGCTGCACGGCCCGGAAACGCAAAGGGTTACAGGCCGATGCTGCGCAGGTAATCGCGGTTACGCTGGGCGCTGGCCCGGGGCGATCCCAGCGAGGGCAGGACATCCTGCTCAACGACGATCCAGCCACTGTAGCCGTGCGCCTTCAGATCAGCCAGCACTGCCGGGAAGTCTACCGCGCCTTTGCCCAGCTCACAGAAGATGCCATGCCGCACGGCCTCGAAGTAGTCCCAGCCTTCCGCCCGTCCCTGCGCGGCCACCTGCGGGTCGAAGTCCTTGAAGTGCACGTGCCAGATGCGGTCGCGGTAGTGGCGCAACATCGCCAGCGGATCGCCGCCGCCGAACATGGCGTGGCCGGTATCCAGCACCAGCCCGACCAGTTGCGGATCGGTCATAGTCATCAGCCGGTCGATCTCGGAAGGGGTTTCGATGTAGCCGGCGCAGTGGTGATGGAAGACGGTGCGCAGGCCGGTCACCCGCTGGACGGCCGCCGCGATGCGCTCCACGCCATCGGCGAAGGTCTCCCATTCCGGTTCGGTCAGGCCGTGAATGGGGGAAATCCGCCCGGCGTTCTTGGTGCGGACGGGGACGGTCCCGTTGGCGTCGGCCAGGACGATGAAGCACTCTTCCCCTGCTGCCTCGCGCAGCAGGCGGGCAGTGCGCACGGCTACCCCTTCGCCAGTGGCGTGAGTAGTCCGATCCTTGAGCGCCACAGGCACAAATGCCGCCATCAGGGTCAGGCCGCGCCGGTCCAGTTCGGCCCGCAGGGCGGCGGGGTCAGTGGGCATAAAGCCCCAGTCGCCCAGTTCGGTGCCAACGTAGCCGGTGGCGGCAATTTCGTCCAGGACCTGCGCGTAGCCTGCCGCCTGGCCTTCCAGGCCAAATTCCAGCACACCCCAGGAACAGGGCGCGTTAGCAACGCGAATGTTTGGTTCGCTCATGCCTCTCCTCTTCTCCTTGTTGCGGGTTATCACAGGTAGTGGCGCTGCTGACGCTTGCGCACCTCATATTCGTGGCGGGCGGCCTGTACGTCGGGATTTTCCGAGACTTCCGCCACGGCCACATCCCACCAGGATTCGTAGCTGCCCACACGCTGGCGGCGGTCGGTTTCCACAACGATGCATACCGGGCGGTCAGTGATCTGCTGAGCCTGGCGCACAGCGTCGGCCAGGGTGTCCCGGCTGTTGGCGCGGAACACGCGCGCACCCAGGCTTTCCGCGTTGGCGGCGTAATCGATCGGCAGCACCTCGCCGTCCAGATGACCGGAGGCGGTGCGGTAACGGTACTTGGTGCCGAAGCCGTCGCTGCCCACGCTCTTGGAAAGCCCACCAATGCTGGCGAAGCCGTGATTATCCAGCAGTACGATCTTGACGGCGATGCCTTCCTGCACGGCAGTGACGATTTCAGTGGGCATCATCAGGTAGGAGCCGTCGCCGACCATCACCCAGACATCGCGCTCCGGCGCGGCCATCTTGACCCCGATCCCGCCCGGAATCTCGTAGCCCATGCAGGAATAGCCGTATTCCAGGTGGTAGCCTTTGGGGTCGCGGGTGCGCCAGAGCTTGTGCAGGTCGCCGGGCAGGCTGCCCGCCGCGCAAAGCACCACGTCCTGCGGGCGGGTGAGCCTGTTGAGCACACCGATCACCTCCCCCTGGCTGAGCAGCGGGCCGTGCTCCAGGTTGTAGATGCGCTCGACTTCGGCGTCCCAGGCAGTATTGTAGTCGGCGCAGCGTCCCCGGTAGGCCGGATCGACCGCCCAGCCTTCCAGCAGACCGAGCAGTTCTTCCAGCGTTGCGCGGGCGTCGCCGACCAGGGGGATGGCGCTGTGCTTCCCGGCGTCAAACTCGGCCACGTTGATGTTGATAAAGCGCAGGTCCGGGTTCTGGAACTGGGTCTTGGAGGCGGTGGTGAAATCGGTGTAGCGCGTGCCAATGCCGATGATCAGGTCAGCCTCGCGGGCGATCAGGTTCGCACCACGGGTGCCAGTCGCGCCGATCGCGCCCAGGCAGGATGGATGGTTGTAGGGCAGGGCGCCCTTGCCAGCCTGTGTTTCCCCGACGGGGATGCCGGTTGCTTCTACAAAGCGGCGCAGCATGGCCGTCGCATCACTGTAGTGGACTCCGCCTCCGGCGATGATCAGCGGCTGGCGGCTGGCGCGGATCCATTCAGCGGCCTGCTGCAGCAGAGCGGCGTCGGGACGATTGCGCGGGATGTGCCAGACCCGCCGCCGGAAGAATACTTCCGGGTAATCATAGGCCATCGTCTGCACATCCTGCGGCAGGGCCAGCGTCACCGCGCCAGTATCCGCCGGGGAGGTCAGCACACGCATGGCCTCCGGCAGGGCGGTCAGGAGTTGCTCCGGGCGGGTCAGGCGGTCCCAGTAGCGGGAGACCGGCTTGAAGCAGTCGTTAACCGAGATGTCCTGCGAATGCTCCCATTCGAGCTGCTGGAGCACGGGAGCCTGCAGACGCCCGGCGAAGATGTCGCCGGGCAGCAGCAGCACCGGGATGCGGTTGACGGTGGCGGTCGCCGCGCCGGTGATCATGTTGGTCGCGCCGGGGCCAATGGACGACGTGCAGGCGAAGGTCTGCAGGCGGTTTTTCATCTTGGCGTAGGCCACGGCCAGGTGAACCATCGCCTGTTCGTTGCGGGTCTGGTAGTAGCGGAAGGTAGCCGCGTATTGCTGCAGGGCCTGGCCAATCCCGGCTACGTTGCCGTGGCCGAAGATTCCCCATGCTCCGGCGAAAAACGGGTTTTCCACCCCGTCGCGCTCGACGAACTGATTCTGCAGGAACGCAATGAGCGCCTGCGCCATGGTCAATCGTCTGGTGGTCATCTCCCCCCCCTTACAGCTGCACCGGCTCCATGTCGTGATCCACCACTGGCAGGCGCGGATCGATCGCCGTCCAGGTGCTTTTGATCCAGGCATAGGCCGGATCGTCAGTGGCGGCCAGCGACTGGGCCGACCCGGCCAGGAAGTTAAGGTAGTACGTGGTATAGCCGTGGGCGCTGACGACCGGATGGTAGCCTTCCGGGACGAGCACGCAATCGTGCTGCCGGGCCAGCATCAGCGCGTCGATGGAGCGATCGTCGTTATAGACGCGCTGGTAGGCGTAGCCTTCAGGCCGGTCGATCTTGTAGAAGTAGATTTCCTCCAGGTCAGCCTCCAACAGGTTCCCATGCCCATCCTCGCGGTGGACGTCATGCTTGTGCGGCGGATAGCTGGACCAGTTACCGCCCGGCGTGTAGACCTCGCAGGCCACGATGCGGTGACAGTCAAAACCCGGCGGGATGATGCTGTTGATCTGGCGGGAGGCATTGCCGCCGCCGCGCAGTTCGATCGTGCTGTCAACAGGCGTGACCAGCCGGGCGGGATGATCCTGGTCGGTGGGCACCCAGCAGCTGGCCACCTCGAAGCCGTCAGTCAGTGCCTCGATCTCAAAGTCGGTGCGGCGGGGCAGGTAGAGGGCATAAGGCATGCCGCTGAAGACGTTCGGGCGGCGGCCAATCTTGAGAAAATCGCCCCGGCTGGTGCGGATGTGGCACACACCGCCCAGGATGACATGGGCGTATTCGTGCTCACCGGTGGTGGCGGCCCAGCGCTCGCCGTGATTCAGGCGGCGAGCGGCCATGTTCAGGTAGTGCCAGCCGGCGCGTTCCGGCGTGACTTCGGCAAAGATACCTGTGCTGCCGTTGTCTGTGGCGCGGATGAGGAGCGTTTCAGCTGTGTAGTTCATGATTTGCTGTCCTTTTCACTCCAGACCGCCATAGGGCCGGACGAACGCTTCGACCTCGGCCATAGTGGGCATGAAGTTGGCGCAGCCGTGCTTGGTGACGACGATCGCGCCGCAGGCGTTGCCCAGCCGGGCGGCGCGGTACCAGCTCCAGCCCTTGACATAGCCGTACAGAAAACCGGCGGCGAAGGCATCGCCGGCCCCCAGAATGTTGTAGACCTCGACCGGGAAGCCCGGCACATCGATGACTTCGCCGCTGGCCAGGTGAAGGCGGACGCCGTGCGCCCCGCGCTTCTGGATCAGGGCCTGCGGGCCGCGACTGAGCAGCGTGGCGATGGCATGCTCGACATCGCCAGCTACCCGCGTGTCCGAAAGCGACTGGGTTGGCCTGACCTGGGTGGGGTCGCTCAGCATCGCCGCATTGATCTCATCCTCAGTACCAATGGCAGTATCCACCAGCGGCAGCAGGGCGCGGATCATCACGCCGAAGGCGCGTACATCATGCCACTGGTCGGGGCGGAAGTCGATGTCCAGAACGACTTTTGCGCCGTGCTCGCGGGCCAGCTCCGCGGCAAAAAAGGTGGCGCTGCGGGCAGGTTCCTTGGTCAGGTTAGTCCCGGCGATCTGCACGACCCTGGCCTGCCCGATTGGGGCGGCCAGTACATCGTCGATTGTGATCTCGGTGTCGGCGCAGTTGTCGCGGTAAAAGACCAGCGGAAAGCGATCCGGCGGCTGGATGCCAAGCAACACGGCGGCGCTGCGCCGACCGGGCTTACGCACGATGTAGCGGGTATCGATGCCTTCTTTGTTCAGGAAATGGAGGATGAAGTCGCCGACCAGGTCCTGGCCCAGGCCGGTCAGCAGGGCGGTCTTCAACCCCAGGCGGTTGGCCCCCACACTGATGTTGGTGGGGGAGCCACCGACATAGGCCGCGAAGCTGGTGATCTGCTCGAACGGCACGCCGATGTCGTTGGAGTACAGGTCAATCCCGCTGCGGCCAATGCTCAGGAGATCGTAGGCTTTGTCCAAGGCGTTTTCCCTTATGTGCACATGGATTAGAAGCGGCGGCTCCAGTCCCGCGGCCAGCGCTCGATCACGACCTTAGTTTGCGTGTAGAATTCGACGCCGTGCCAGGCCTGGCCGTGCAGGTCCCCAAAGAAGCTTTCCCCCCAGCCGCTGAAGGGGAAGAAGGCCATCGGTGCGGCCACGCCGATGTTGATGCCGATATTGCCGGCGTTGGCCTCGTAACGGAACCGGCGGGCGCTGGCGCCATCGCTGGTGAAGATACAGGCCATATTGCCATAGCGGCGGTTGTTGACCAGCTCGATGGCTTCGTCCAGCGTCTGGACATGCATCAGGCTCAGGACGGGGCCGAAGATCTCGGTATGAGCGATCTCGCTATCCGGCGGTACGTCATCCAGAACCGTAGGGAAGATGAAATAGCCGTCCTCATAGCCGTTGACTCGCTTACCCCGCCCATCCACGAGCACGCTGGCGCCTTCCTGAGCGCCTTTTGCAATCAGGCCCTCAATGCGTTCTTTGCTCTGCGCGGTGATGACCGGCCCCATCTCCACACCCGGATCCAGCCCGTAGCCGACCACGCGGGTGGCAGCAGCTTCGGCGATGGCTTCGGTGAAGGTGTTCCTGGCTCCGCCAACGGTGATGGCCACGGACGCCGCCAGGCAACGCTGCCCGGCGCAGCCAAAGGCTGAATCAGCCATGATGCGCGTGGTGGTGACCATGTCGGCATCCGGCATAATCACGACCGGGTTCTTGGCCCCACCCTGGCACTGGGCACGCTTACCATTTTCCGCGGCCCGGCGGTAGATGTAACGGGCGACCGGCGTGGAGCCGACGAAGCTGATCGCCCGGATTGCCGGGTGATCCAGGATGGCGTCGACGGTTTCTTTGCTGCCATTGACCAGCTGCAGCACGCCCGGCGGGAAGCCCGCCTGAGCGATCAGTTCAAACAGGCGCTGGCTGGCCATCGGGACGCGCTCGCTGGGCTTGAGGATGAAGCAGTTGCCGGTAGCGACGGCGTAAGGCAGGAACCACAGCGGGATCATGGCCGGGAAGTTGAAGGGGGTGATGGCCGCCACAACGCCCAGCGGCTGCCGAATCATGTGCTCGTCGATGCCGCGGGCGATGTCCTCGTTGTTGTAGCCCTGCATCAGGCTGGGGATGCCACAGGCAACCTCGATGTTCTCGATGCCACGCCGGATTTCGCCCACGCTCTCGGCGTAGGTCTTGCCGCATTCGTTGGTCACGATGCGGGCCAGCTCGTCGAGGTGCTCTTCTAGCAAGAATTTGAGCTTGAAAAGGAACTGAATCCGGTCTGGGGCAGGGGTACGCCGCCACTCCTGAAAGGCCTTCAGGGCAGCCTGGGCCGCCGCATCAACTTCGACAGCCGGTGATAGCGGGACATGAGTGAGCGTCTGAGCGGTGGCCGGGTTGGTGACGGGTAGCACGGTAGACGAACCGGAGTTGTGCCACTGGCCGTTGATGTAATTACGCAGGACAGGTTGTTGAGACATAGCAGTTTCTCACTGGTGAGCAGGGTAAAAGGTGAACCATTGAGAGGCGTTGGAGCGGGTTGGGTGTATTGTCCGCACTTTACCCGACTGACGAATCCGCGTCAAGCCGCGCCCGACGGATCGGGCGGCCAGCGCACGCTTTCCACGAACACCGCCCGGCATGGCGTCGAACAGACTCCGGCAATGTTCAGCGGAAAGGCGATCAGCGTCCCTTCCAGGGTATCGGCCTGATCCAGGTTGACCAGCGGCGCCAGCAAGAGCATCCCCCGCTTGTAAAGGGGAGCGAGCAGGCTGCCCACCTCATCCTGGATGTCCGCGTCAACCCGATCAGCCCACCGGCATTCCATCACCGGTGTGTCCAACCCCAGGATACTGAAAGGTTGTTCTAAGAACCAGGCGAGGGTGGAGCGGGCAAAGGCCGGCGCCTGAGTCACGTATTCCGGCTGGTTCCAGCGCCGCCCCCAGCCGGTGTCGATCAGCAGCGCCTCGCCCTCCCGGATGCCCGGATCGCAGCGGCGCAGGTCGTCTACGCGGATGAGCGTGTAGGGTTTGGCGGGGGGCAGGCGCAGGATACGCGCCGGACGGATGAAAGCTTCCACGCTGATCTGATCGATGGTTGGGCCGCCTGCGATGAGATGGGCGGAAGTCTCCAGGTAGCTGCCGGTCAGGGTGGAAAGCTGCAGGGCGTGCGCATCGAAGCCGTGCGCGGCAATGGAAGCTACCGGTTTGATCTCCACAGGCGGCAGGACAGCCCCGCCCAGGTCAAGCTGGTTGTAATCCCACATCCCGCTGGTGATCTTCCCTGAAAGATCGATCAGGCGTGCCATTGGTCTCTACCTTTCCTCACTCTGGCGTCGCTTCCGCGCGCCGGTACACGATTTCACCCCCGACGATGGTCAGCGTGATCTGCCCCTGTTCATCCATGACTGTCAGATCGGCGTCAAAGCCGGGGGCGATCTGGCCCTTGCGGAGCAAACCCAGGACGCGGGCGGGCGTTGTGCTGGCCATCGCTGCCGCTTCTGCCAGCGAGCAGCCGGTGATCGCCCGCATGTTGCGGATGGCCGCATCCATGCTCAACACGGCTCCGGCCAGGGTGACGCCGTCGGCCAACCGGGCGCTGACGCCGTCCGTGGTGACGCGCTGCGTGCCGAGCTGGTAGGTCCCCGGCGCCATGCCCAGGGCGGCGATGGTATCCGTCACCAGCGTGATCCCGTTGACGCCCTTCAGCCTGTAGGCCAGCCGCACCATTTCCGGGTGGGCGTGGATGCCATCCACGATCAGGCCGACGGGTACCTGGCTGGCCAGCAGCGCACCGACCAACCCCGGCTCGCGGTGGTGGATGCCGCGCATAGCATTGAAGAGGTGCGTGCCGTAGTTGATCCCGGCGGCGAAGCCGGCCATCGCCTGCTCGTAGGTGGCATCGGAGTGTCCGGCAGAGGCCACGACACCGTTCCGCCGCAACTCAGCCACCAGTTCCAGCGCACCCGGCAATTCCGGGGCCAGTGTCATCAGGCGGACAAAACCGTTGAGCATCCGGCGCAGTTCGTCCACATTCGGCTGACGCAACAATTCCGGGCGGTTGGTGGCCTTGCGGGCTTCGTTCAGGAAAGGGCCTTCCAGGTGCAGGCCGAGCACCTTTGCGCCGCGTGCTTTCTGACTGGCGGCGGTGATGCGCTCCAGCCAGGCGGGGTACTGATCCAGCGGGGCGGCGACGATTGTCGGCAGGAAACCGGTCACGCCGGTAGCGGGCAGCCGCGCCGCTACTTCGATCACGGACTCTGGCTCGCCCATGAAATCGTGGCCGTAGGCGCCGTTGATCTGGAGGTCGATGAAGCCGGGCAGGAGGATACCATCGATGGTGAGGGCCGGTGTGGCCTGCGGTGGGCCGGGGTGAATGGCCGCGATCTGACCGCCTTCGAGGATCACTTCACCTTCGGTGAGGACTCCGTTAGCTGCCAGCAATGGCCCGTACAGCCTCAGCATGGTGCTCCTCCTCCGGGAATAGCCGAGCGGGATCGGAATCGTTAGCCTCCGATCCGGACACGATTATAGGCCATCAATTGCCGCGTTCCCAACTGTACCGGGTATTCATGCCTTGTGTAGCGACGCCTGCTCCCCTACAATACCGGTGGATCGGTTAACCGGAAGCTAATGGCATTTCCCGGCGGCCGGTCGGGCTGGCAGCAGAGGCCGCTTGAGAGAAGTTGTGGCCCGCTCTGACTACGGTGGTTGCGCCTGATTCGCCGACCTGCGCCGCAGGCCGGCAGTGACCAGGAGAGGAAACCCAATGCACATCGTTCACGTGAATATCCACGTCAAGCCAGATGCGATCGAGGACTTCAAAGCCGTGGCCGTCGAGAACGCCAGGCACAGTATCCAGGAGCCGGGTATTGTCCGGTTCGATGTCATCCAGCAGAAGGATGACCCCACCCGCTTTGTACTGGTAGAGGTCTACCGTACCGAGGAAGATGTTGCCCGGCATCGGGAAACTGCCCACTACCTGAAGTGGCGGGAGGCTGTGCCGGACCTGCTGGCCGAGCCGCGTTATAGCGTCGTATACCACAACGTCCATCCTGACGACGCGGGCTGGGAATAGGCTGATGCGCTTCGAATTCGCCACCGCCACGCGTATCCTCTTTGGGCCGGGAACCCTCCGGGAGGCGGCCCCGCTGGCCGCCGAACTGGGTCAGCGACCGCTGGTGGTGATCGGCCTCGCCGTCGAGCACGCCGAACCCCTGCTGGATGACCTGGCGGCGCATAGTCTGGCGGCGACACTGTTCCGGGTTGAAGGGGAGCCGACGACGATCCTGGTGCAGCAGGGTTGCGCTGCTGCCCGCGCCAACGACTGCGATCTGGTGATTGGCTTTGGTGGGGGTAGCGCCCTGGACACAGCCAAAGCCATCGCCGCCCTGCTGACCAACGACGGCGATGTGCTCGATTACCTGGAGGTGATCGGGGGCGGGCGTCCGTTGACTCGCCCTGCTGCACCATGCATCGCCATCCCGACCACAGCGGGCACCGGCGCGGAGGTCACCCGTAACGCGGTGTTGCTCTCCCCGGAGCATCGGGTCAAGGTCAGCCTGCGCAGCCCGCTGATGCTGCCGCGGCTGGCCATCGTTGACCCGGAACTGACCTACAGCCTGCCTCCGGAGGTCACCGCCAGCACCGGTCTGGACGCGCTGACCCAGCTAGTAGAACCATTCGTTTCTCACCGGGCCAACCCGCTGACGGATGCGCTGTGCCGGGAAGGGCTGGGGCGCGCCGCCCGTTCGCTGCGCCGGGCAGTTCAGGCGCCTGATCCCGCCGCCCGCGAGGACATGGCGCTGGCCAGCCTGTTCGGCGGGCTGGCTCTGGCCAACGCCGCGCTGGGGGCCGTACATGGTTTCGCTGGCGTGCTGGGCGGCATGTTTGACGCGCCGCACGGGGCCATCTGTGCCCGCTTGCTCCCCTTCGTGATGGAGGCCAATGTCCGCGCCCTGCAGACTCGCGATCCGGGCAACCCGGCTCTGCGGCGCTATGACGAGGCCGCTCACCTGCTGACCGGCTGGTTGACCGCTACCGCCGCTGATGGCGTGGCCTGGGTGCATGACCTGTGCCGCGACCTGGATGTCCCGCCGCTATCTGACTATGGGCTGACCGAGGCCGACTTCCCGGCGGTGGTGGAAGGCGCCAACCGCGCCAGTTCGATGAAGGGCAATCCGATCGCGCTGACGACGGAGGAACTGACGGCCATCCTGGCGCAGGCATTGTAGCGTCGGGGGGACGTTCTCTGGGCTGCCGCACGGGCATGTTCCTGGCGCATTCCCGACAGATGAGTGAGGATGGCGTCGTGCACCCTGATCGTGACTGGCTGGACGGGTTATTTCGCCCACCGGCGGCCATCACCCTGCTCAGCGGGCCATCCGGCAGCGGCAAGACGCTGCTGTGCCTGCGGGCCGTTGCGGCTGCTCGCGCCGCCGGCCTGATCGTGCGCGGTGTGCTGACACCGGGACATTACGCGGCGGATGGCGCACGCGTCGGCATTGATCTGCTTGATCCAGCAACGGGTCAGCGCTGGCCGCTGGCCGTCCGCCATGAGCAAGATGCGGGCGCTTCTCTCGATGCGGGCGCATCTTCTGATGCGGGCGCATCTCTCGATGCGGGCGCTTCTCTCGAGGCGCCGGGATCAGTGATAACCATTCACTGGCGGTTTGCGCCGGATGTGCTGGCCCGCGGGGCGGCGCTGCTGGTGGCCAGCGGAGCGTGTGACCTGCTGGTGATCGACGAGATCGGGCCGCTGGAGCTACAGCGCAATCAGGGCTGGGTCGTTGCGCTGGATGTGTTACGGGCGGCGGCCTACCGGCGGGCGCTGGTGGTGATCCGGCCCGGCCTGCTGGAGGCTTTGCTGGCGCGGCTGGCCCCGCTGCCGGCGCATGTGATCGTGTTGCCGGGGCCGCAGCACTGAAAAGAAGCGCAACACCGGCGGGATTAAGCGATCCCGCCGGTGCGTACAGCCGCTCAGTTGTCGTAGGGAAAGGCGCGCGCTTGCGCCGCCATCAGCACGTCCTCAGCGTAGCGTAGCGCCCCGCTGATCACCGTCACGATCAACAGTTGTAACCCGCGCCAGCGCTGCCGCCGGAAGCCACCGCGCAACCGGAAGGCGGCATAGGCCGTGACGAAGCGCCGCTGCAACGTGGGCAGGGCATGGAAGCCCACACCGATGGCAAAACCGATGTCCCGTATCCCTGCTCGTTCCAGCATCCGGGCCATTTGCATCACGGATACTCGCTGGCTTAGAACGCTGACACCCAGGAAGATGGTTGTGGCCCGGCAGGCCATCTGCAGTCCCAGAATCAGGCCGGAGCGCGAGTAGGGGATGCCCAGCAGGTGGCTGTCCGGCTGCCCGACCCACAGGGCGCCGGGCAGAATCAGCATGAGGATCAGCAACAGCCAGCGCCAACTCAGGATCGGGCGCAGCGCCGCCGGGGCCAAGCGCAGGGTCAGGCCGAGCGCGGCCAGCAGGCTGGCCAGTGCCCACCAGCCGCTGCCAGTGACCGCCACGATCATCGCGGTGGTCATGGCCAGCACAGTTGGGCCGGGACGAAGGCGTGGGGTAGCAGTGGTCATCCCTGTACGTTTACCTCGATTCGATTGACCATCCGTGGCTGCATCGTGCCTCCCTCGTTCGGAATGACCATGCGCAGCGGCGCTTCGTCGTCGTTGAGGCTGCTGCCACCCTTGCGGGCGTAGGCCAGCACGGCATCTTCCCGGCTGAACAGCTCTGGCGGGTAGGTGCTGCTGAAGCCGTCGGTTGCGACCACCTGCACGGTGGCGATGGCCTCCAGGCTAAAGCCGGCCTCGGTTAGCAGATCGCCCAGCCGTACGCCGACAAACTGGCCGTCCGCTGATTCGACCTCGGTCACCGGCAGGGCCTGAAGCTGTTCCAGCGTGAAGGTACGTTCGGTTTCGCCGCCGGTGATGGTCAGGATGACGCCGGGCACGGAGGCTTCCTGCGGCGGGGTGGGTGAGGCTTGCCCGGCAGGACCGCAGGCGGCAAGCAGCAGCGCCGCAAAGAGGATCAAAGCTACTGGCAGATGTCTGGTATGCATACAAGATGCTCCTTGTCGTCGAAAAAAAACAGTCCGGTTCAGGCGGACGCAGCAGGATCGTTCAGCGAGGCAGCCTGGCGGCGGCGGATTTGCTGTCCGACCTGCCAGCCCAGCCAACCGGCCAGCAAGCCGCCGACCACGTGAATGCCCAGCAGGATCGCCACAACGGCCCAGGCCAGGTCCGGGCTAAGACCCAGCGTCCGCGCCCCGTTCTCAATCGTGCTTGTCCAGATGGTCAGGATGCCCTGCCCGGCCAGGATGCCCCAGGTCAGAAAGGGGTGGAAGAAGTTCCAGGAGATGGCTACCGCTCCTGCCAGCAGAAACGCCCTTCGGCTGACTGTTCTATGCAGGCTAAGCACTACTTCGGCCAGCAATGCTTCGATCAGGATGGCGAGCATCGGATTGATCACAAACTGGCCCAGGCTGAACATCTTAAGCACGGCGGTGACGATACCCATCGCCAGCGTCGCCCCGCGCCGGGGCACGAACAGGCGACCAATCAGCAGAATCATCACGCCAATCCCACCCAGAATGATGCCCTTGAACGGGATGTTGGCCAGGTGAATCACCGATCCCAGCGTTGTCTCAACAACCCCCCACAGGGCGCCGAACGTGCCGATCAGGACCAGTTCACGCAGGCTGAAACGCATGTGCAATCTCTCCTTCTTTCTGGTGGATGGGCCGCCCGTCTGCCACGATGCGGCCTTCCTGCAGCAACACCAGGCGGTGGGCGTAACGGTGTACGAGCTTGTAGTCGTGGGTGATCATCAGGACGGCTGTTCCCTGCGCGTTGAGGTCAGTGACGAAGGCCATCAGTTGCTCCAGGTGTCGCCAGTCCTGACCGAGCGTAGGTTCGTCCAGGATCAGCAGGGCGGGTTGCAGGGCCAGTACCGCGGCCAGCGCCAGGCGTTGCTGTTGCCCGGCGGACAGGGCGTGGACGGGCCGCCGCCGCAGCGCGGTCAGGTCGCAGCGTTCCAGCGTGCGGGCGTGGATATCCGGCACGAAGCAGCCAAAGTTGTGCGGGCCGAAGGCGACCTCTTCGTCCACCGTGTCGCAAAAGAGCTGGTCCAGCGGATTCTGGAAGAGCAGCCCGACATCCAGCCCCATCCGCACCCGCTGGTGGCCATTGAAGATGACCCGCCCACGCCGGGGGGACTTGAGGCCCGCGGCAACCAGCGCCAGGGTGCTCTTGCCCGCGCCGTTATCCCCGGCCAGGGCGACAAACTCACCCGGCCAGAGGATGAGGTTTACATCCTTCAGGACGGTGTGCTGGCGGTAACCGGCCTCGATCCCTTCCAGGATCAGCAGCGGCTGGCTGCCGGGGGGATGAACACCGTCAGGCTCCAGCAGGGTTCGCCAGTCAGCTACCGGCTGAGGGGCCGGGCGGCGCATCCCCAGCCGCCGCAACAGGGCCGTATCTTGCAGGATGTCTGCTGCCGGACCGTCAGCGGCGAGGCGCCCTTCATCCAGCAGCACAACCCGCGTCGCCAGGTGAGCTACCTCGCCCAGCCGATGCTCGATCAACAGGATGGTTGTGCCTTCCTGCTCGTGCAGATGCCTGAGCAATCGAACGACCTGCCGGGTAGCCTGGACATCCAGGCTGGAAGTCGGCTCATCCAGGATGAGGACGCGCGACCCCATGGTCAGGACGGCGCCAATGGCAACGCGCTGGATTTCCCCGCCGGAGAGGGTGTCCAGCCGGCGCGGCAGCAGTGGAGTCAGATCGAGGGCATCGGCGGCCCAGGACACCCGGGCGTGGATAGCCTGCTCATCCAGCCCCAGGTTACGCGGGCCGCAGGCCAGTTCTTCGGCCACGGTCAGGTTGAAGAGCTGGGCACGCGGGTTCTGGAAGACGATGCCGATTTGCTGGGCGACCTGTGCAGGCGGCAGACGCAAGGCATCGCCGCCGCAAATCCCAATTGCCCCGGTGACGGATACGCCTTCCTGGCTACGCAACAGGCCAGTCAGAGCGCGGGCGAGCGTGCTCTTGCCGCTGCCGGAAGGGCCGCTGATCAGCACGAATTCACCGGTCTCAACGCGCAGGCTGATTTCCTTCAGCACCGGCAGACCACGCAGCGTTACATTCAGGTTATCGACGTGAATTGCGCCGGGTCTGACAGCGCCATTGATCCGGGCGGTGATGGGTGGTGAAGAGATGGCAGGTAAGGTGTTCATAAAAAATGCCAGCCGGAGAACCTGCCAGCTGGCAGACTCACTGTCCTGGTAGACAGCGAGTGGTCATTTCTCCTTTCCAAACTCGGGAGGCATGGGCGTTTCCACCCATACCCTCCTGTCCGGAATCCGGACAGTCCTTGCAGGTCGGTCTGCCGCCATAGCGCGGGTGGGGCGCGCCTTAGGGGCCGCAACACGCGTGAATCACGCTGTTGCAAACCATCGACAGACTCGGAGAGTGTATTCAGTTATTAAAGTCATACCATCCGGCCAGTAACCGGGACGCCTGTCAGGGCGAGGTTGCTCCTGTGGTGCTGCCCAGCGTATGCAATTTGCCGTGACAGTTGACACAGACGGCCAGTGGCACAGTCATCATATGGCCCGCATTTGCCAGGTAAAGTCCCCAGGAATCCATCGCCGTAAGCATGTGACAGTCGGTGCAGCCAGCAACAGGCTCATCGCCGCCCATGTGCACGTTGTCAGTCGAGATCGGCGCCGGATGGCAATCTGTGCAGCCACTGTCAACGTGCATGTGGGCGCTGACGGTAGGCACCGGTTGCATGTGGCAGCTCCCACACAGAGCGGTCAGGTCAGGGTTAACCAGTCCGCCGGTATGGGCGTCATGACAGGCCATGCAGCTCACCTCGCGCGGACCATTATGCGCGCTTGCCTGCCATTCGCCAAAGGTCCGGGCGTGATCGCCGCCGTGACATCCAGCGCAGGACAGTGAAGATTCCGGGATGCTCATCTCGACATGCTCGCGGACAGTCGGGTCATACGTTTCCCCGATCGGCCTATGGCAGGCGGTGCAGGTCACACCCTGGTAGAGGATATCATCCTCTTCGCTCTGGCGGGTGGCATGACAGGCCAGACACTTCGACGCCCGGCGCTGCCGCTCCCAGATCGTCTGAAACCGTTCACCACGGAACGCCTCCACGTTATGGGCGGACTCGGCCCAGTGCGCATACGCGTTTTCATGGCAGCGGCCACAGTAACGGGGAGAACGCGGGCGCGTCCCCTGCTGAGCCAGTAATCCATCGGTGGGCAACAGCAGAATGACCAGCACTGCCAGCAGCGCCAGCCTGTTCCACAAACCATGCCAGCCCGGCGACGCGCACCGGTGGCCCGACACTAAGACGGTCAAAGGGTCATGCTCCTGATGGCAGGGGCCTATTTCGCTTCCAGGCTAACGATGTCCTGAACCCAGTTTTTGCTGGGGAAGCCGGGCATGACCAGGCGCAGGCCGCCTTCATCCTGCCTGATGATCAGGCAATCGGCGCAGGTTTTCGCTGCGGCCAGATCGATCTCGGCGGTGAAGTCGTCCGCAGCGGTGGCAACCAGCGTGGCCGCGCCATCTTCCACGCCAGCGGCTTCCAGAAAGGCAGCCAGACTGACACCGGTGTATTCTGCTTCCGGATCGTCTTCCTTCGGCCCGGCAGCGGTGACAGTCTGCATTCCAAGCGCTTCGATCTCTGCCCAGGTCCACTCACGGGCTTCAGCAAACAGGCCGGTGAGCGTCAGTGTTTCGGTTACCTCGCTACCTCCAGCGCCGCCAGCTGCTTCCGCCAGGGTGGTTAGCTCACGAATCTGAGCGCGAAGCTGGTCAATTTTGGCCTGCACTGACGCCCCTTCAGAACCGGATGCCTGCTGCAGGTGCTGCTCCTCCAGGGTGAGTTCTTCCTGAAGGGCTTCGACAGTGGCATAAAGCTCTGGGGCAGACAGCGCGGCAAGGTCAACCGTTGGCTCCGGCGTTCTGGTGGGAGCCGGAGTGTTCGTTGGTGCTGGTGTGTCGGTGGGCTGCGGGGTGCTGGTTGGGGTTGCGCCACCGCCGCAGGCTGTCAGCAGCAAGATCAGGAACAGAACTGCGAATGGAAACCCGTGGTGCCTGTGCATAGTCTGGGATACTCCCTGTACAATGAGTCGTCTTGTGGCATGCCCGGATCGGTTGCCGAACAGTGTTTGCCGTGACCAATCGGCGGGCCTGCCAACGACTAACGTGAACGCTCCAGCTCATGATGGCGTCAAGCAACAGGATGGGTGACTGCTGTAACGGGGTATAGCTTGCCTGACGCGTCCGGCAAATGTGATGGTGACCGGTTCAGAAGATCTTCATTCTAAATCACATTGTAACCATTGCAGATGTTCGCTACAACAACAGAGTAAGGCGGCGAAGTGGGAATCCCCGCCGCGCCGCCTTATCTCGTTGCGCTTCAGCGCGGTCAGGTGGAGCTTAAGGTCCGCCTACCAGCAATACCGCGTTTCGTGCGTAGAACAGGTAGCGGCCGATGAACGCTGCCACCAGCACGCAGACAAAGGCTCCCACCACCAGCAGGTACAGCAACGATCGACGCTTCCCCTCAGCTGTAGCGACGTACCAGGCGAAACCACTCAGGATTCCCGCCCCAGTGAACGTCAGGAACAGGTACAGGAAGAACCACGTGGCGAACTCTGTATTCAGCATCATGAGGATGCTGCTGGTCAGACGGTCGCCCATGGTGCCCAGGTACACCAGGTAGATCGGGGTGCTCACAAACAGCACGCCGATTGCGGCGATGGCAGCGAAGGCCATCCCCTTGATTGAGTCCCGGAGCAGGCCAAGCTGGATCTGTAGAGTCTCTTTGTCCGCCTTGCTGCGCCGTTCCAGCCACAAGGTGTTACCGACAAAGCCAACACCGAGGGCCAATGCTCCCAGCATGACCATATCGGTGAAGAAGATGATCACCGTGTGGAAGTGGGCCCAGCCGGTCTGCCGGACGGCCAGGCGCGGGTCATAGTAGATCATCGCCGCGCTCAGGACGAACAGCAGGCCGAAGATGGCCGCGATCCAGGCCAGCACGATGCGGATTGTGGGCAAGGCTTTGCGCAAACCGGGCGAGAGGGGAAGTTCCTCATCGCGCTTGAACAGCGTCAGAGCCTGCAGAATAGCAAACGCACCGCCAACAACCAGAAATGCTCCGTAAGCGGCAACTTCACGTGCCAACCAGGAGGTATCCAGGTTGCTGAGCATGTTGAACACGCGCTCCGGGTTGCCGACATGGCCAAAAACAGCGGCCATGCCAATCACCAGGATCGGGCCTAGCGCCAGCAAAGCCCGTGTGCTCAACAGGTCTGCTTGCTGCAGGCCGGCCTTGCGCACGGCGTAGAAGTGAGCCACACCAAGGGCCAGGAAAGCGCCAACGGACATCTGACCCAACACATTGAAAATGATCAGCGACCACTCGTTGTTGGGGTGCAGCATAGGTCAGATCTCTTCCTGGTTCAGAATAGCCCCGGCAAGCACGCTAACCTGCTTGTGTGGCGTGTACAGGGCATTGGGGCCGAAGTCCTGCGGCTCCGCCAGAGGCGCCACCGGGAACACCGCCTCAGGATGGCGAGCCTTGAGTTCCTCAATATCCCCCCATTCCATCGCTCGCATCGGGCAGGCCTCGACACAGGCCGGTGCACCGCCCGCATCGACGATGTCCTTGCAGAAGTCGCACTTGTCACCACCCCGCGGTCCTCGTAGAAGATCGGGGCGCCCCACAGGCAGGCCCACTCGCAGTAGTGGCAGCCGATGCACTGGTCGACATTGATCTTGACGATGCCGTTTTCGTCCTTGCTGATCGCCGCCGTTGGGCAGACGGGCAGACAGGGCGGGTTGGAGCAGTGGTGACAGGCCGTCGGTACAAAGTAGGCGAAGATGTTTGGCTGCCAGGCGTTGCCGACCTTCGTCCACTCCCCGCCGCCGTACTCGATCACCCGGCGCCAGTTGAAGCCCACCTCGTTGTTGGCCCGGTCTTTGCAGGCCATCTGGCATGCCTTGCAGCCGATGCAGGCGTTAAGGTCTACGTAGAAACCATACTGAGCCATGATTTTACCTCCTAGGCTTTCTCGACCTGCACCATGATGGTCTGCTGGGTGTTCCCGAATGCGTATGGCGAGGGGCGCTCACTGGTGAGCACGTTGACGCAACCGCGCCGGTCAACGCCGTTTGCATCTGGCGTATACCAGCCGCCCTGCGGAACATTCACCACGCCGGGCATGATGCGCGGAGTCACGCGGGCCGGAAGCAGCATGGAGCCACGGTTGTTGAAGACTCGCACCAGATCGCCATCTTTGATCCCACGCGCTTCCGCGTCGATCGGGTTCATAAACACGCGCTGCGGGAAGGCTTCCTCCATCCAGTCAATGTTGTCGAAGGTGGAGTGGATGCGGTGCATGTAGTGGTGACCGATGGCCTGCAGCGGGTATTCCTCAGCTTCTGGCCCGAAGGGGCTTTCCCATTCCTGGATGTACTTGGGGATGGGCGGCACTTCCTCGGGCTTATTGACGGCAGCCATGGCAGTCGAGAAGATCTCAATCAGGCCGGAAGGCGTGCTGAGCGGTTTGGCGGCCGGATCGGCGATGAAATCAGCGAAGGCCACCGGCGGATTCTCCGTGTACGGGACGGTCATGGATCCACGCGCCTCAAACGATTCGCGGTTGCCGTAGATGTTCCCGTATTCGTTGACAAGCTGATCGACCCACTGGTTGTACCAGTCAAGCTCGGTCTTGCCGCCCTCGGTGAACTCATCGTAGATGCCCAGTCGCTCGGCGATCATTGCACAGATGGCGTAGTCGCTCTTGGTGCCATACAGCGGCTCGATCACCTGTGGCATCAGGATACGGGAGGGACTGTACTTCCAGTTGCTGGCCATGCCCCAGGTTTCCCAGAAGGTGCAGGCCGGCAGCACGATATCGGAGTAACGGGCCGAGGGGGTCAGGAAGTGCTCATGACTGACAATGAATTCGGCCAACGATTCATCCTTGAGGATTTCGATGGTGCGGTTGACATTGCCGTGCTGGTTGACGATGCAGTTGCCCGCTGGATTGTAGAGGAACTTGATGCTGTTGGGCAGCGTTTCCTCGCCGTCAGCCAGGCCACGCACGCCGTCCGCACGTCCCATCTCCTTACCACGCAGGATCGCATCAGTGAACAGGAAGCTGGGGATCGAATAGGGTACCGGGTTGGCTACACTGGGGAAGCCGGCGCCGGGTGTGCCTTCCGCGCTGATGGCGAAGGCGATACCGGAGGCCCAGCCGCCGGAGATGCCGATATTGCCAGTCAGGACGGGTAGCACACAGCCCATGCGTACAACCTGCTCACCATAGGCACGGCGCTGGATGCCGTAGCCCTGGTAGAGCATGGCAGGCTTGGTAGTGGCGTACTCACGCCCGATGCGGGCAATAGTCGCCGCTGGGACGCCGGTGATGGCTTCGGCCCATTCAGGAGTCTTGGGAGTGCCATCGCTTTCGCCCAGGATATAAGCCTTGAACGACTCGGCGTTCTCATAGCCTTCAGGCATGTGTTGCGCGTCGTAGCCCAGGGCATAGCGGTTGACGAAGTCCTCATCGACCAGGCCTTCGGTGATCATCACGTAGGCCATGGCTGCCATCATGGCCGCATCGGTGCCGGGGCGGATCGGGATCCACTCATCGGCCAGGCCGACAGCGCTCATGCTGTGGCGCGGATCGATCAGAATAGTCTTGGCGCCAGCCTGACGGGCCATCTTGACGAAATACATTGTGTTGGTCCCGTCGATCATCTCGGCCGGGTTCCAACCCCACATCAGGATCAGCCTGGTATTGAGCCAGTCAAGGCGGCTCTGGCCGGTATTCTGGGTACCGTAGACTGTCGGTGTGGCGACCTGGACGCAGGCCCATGAATAGTTGTTGTAATAACCAAGCGTGCCACCGAACAGATTCAGCATCCGCCCAACGGGCGCGGCCCCGCAGATATTGGTATAAGCACCGGTGGAGTAGTGGCTGTAGATAGCGGAGTTGCCGTACTGCTCCTTGATGCGGATCAGGTTTTCAGCAACGGTATCAATTGCCTCTTCCCAGCTGATTTCCTCGAATAGACCGGAGCCACGTGGCCCTTTCCGGCGCAGCGGCGAGCGCAGCCGGTCCGGGGCGTAGACACGACGGCGGTAAGACCGTCCGCGCACACAGGCGCGCAGTTGCGGATCCATGGGATCGTCGGGACGGTCGGTATCGGATGTTACGCGGACGACCACGCCGTCCTTGACGTGCGCCTTCAAGACACAACGACCACCGCAATTGTGTGCGCAACCGGTTGGGATGATCTTTGTCTCAGCCTGCGCCAGGGCTGTGCTGAGCGGGTAGATGCCATCGAGCAGATCAACCTTGCTGGCCAGCATCGCCGTTGCACCAACCGCCGTTGACCATTTGAGGAAGGACCGGCGATTCAGGGTTGCGCTGTTCAACTGGGTGAGCAGGTCTGTTCTTTCGTTTTTGCTCATGGAACTGCCTTTCTGACTTGTCGATCTGGCGTGAATCCCGGCAATCGAACAGCGAGAATCACAAATTTACGTCCGATGGTGTTCTCCTTTCCCCTCGCGGTTGCCGAACGTTGTGTGTAACAGTGAATTGAATCCGGACTTGTGGTGATCAATTTGACTTTAACCAACACGACTGGCTTTGTCTGTCAGTCATAACCCGTGTTTTTTGTAAGAAAAAATCTGATCTTGGGTGGTTAATGAGCAATCCTGTGACACAGTGCTCAGAGGACTGAGGGAAACCCGGCCGCAGAAACTGATCTTGTGCCAGGTAATTGCTGACACAAGACGTCATAAAGAGGTGAGCAGCGTCAGTATAATGGTTGTAGTAGCGCAACGTGCAATTGACGAGGCAAGGTCGGCATGCGGCTTCTGGCGCAGATGCTGATGGGGATTGGAATAGGCCTACTGGGGGCGGTTGGCCTTCTCCTTGCTGCCGGACTCGCTCCAATTGACGTCCAGGCACAGGGGGGGGCAGCTACAGTGACGCCTTCATCTGGCAGTGATATTGCCAGCCCTGCCCAGGTAGCCGCGGCTTTTGCTGCCTGGGAACGGTCTGGCCATGCGGCGACCTATGACAACGGCCTGGGCGCGGATACGACCTGCGCACGCTGCAAATCCCCCCTGAACTGGGACCCGGAACATCCCGCCGCCGAGGCGGCGCTCGATTGCGCTGCCTGTAAGCGCATCCCAGGGGAAGCACGCCCGGTGCTCGCGGGCGGCGAGCCGGTGGCGGAGGCAGACTGGCATCATATTGGTTGCCCCATCTGCCATGAACCGGTGGGCGATTCCTACCGGATCACCCCGATGTTCTGGAACCAGGCCCTCGGCGCTTATGAGCCGGTTGAGACCACCGACGCGCTATGCGCCCACTGCCATGAGGGGCAGCACGGCTTTCAGGTAGTTGAGGAAATGAGCGCTGATCAGGCTCATCCCGGCTGGGGATGCCTGGCATGTCACGATCCCCATGGCGGGGAGAACATCGCTTGTGAGGATTGCCATGATCCCTTGCAAGGAACCGCCGTTGAGGTCCATGCCGACCATTACCCGCAGGTTCACTGTTCGGCCTGCCACGACCGGGGCGGCCTGAACCTGTGGCGCGACCGCGATCCGGCCTCGAACTTCTACGGCCAGGTGATCACAGTTCGCTTTGCCCATACACTTACCTCCTGGCCATCTCATAACTTGCAAACCAAGGTTGCCTGTGGTACCTGCCACCACGCCAGGGATGCAACCCGACCACCGCTGGCACAGGAGGTGGCCTGCGACAATCCCGCCTGCCATCCACAGGGGGCGGTGATGGCTTGGTGCCCGTATTTCACGGATCTGCGGTGACAGCCATGACACCACTACGATCCCTGCTGTTGATGTTGGTGAGTCTGTTAGGTGTGGCGCTGTTGACCAGTGGAACCGCCGCGCAGGGGCCATCGGGAAGCCTGGAGGTTCTACTAGCTTCCCCGGGCCAGGGGGAGACATTCTATGCTGCTCCCACCGGCGTACTGACCAGCGTGCCTATCTCCGGTCGGGTGATCAGCTATGACGCGCCGGTTGACTTGACGAGTGTTGAGTTGACACTGACGTTCATCGATGAGACTGGCGCGGCAGTTGAGAGCCGTGTTCCTGTTGGTGCGGATGGCTACTTTCATATCTGGGCGACGATCAACCCCCATAATTCGCTGCCGACCATCGAAATTCATGAGGCCGATTTGTGTCTGACCTGCCACAATTTTGGCCAGATAGCAGTGCCGGGCGGCACAGTGCAACTACTCGTTCACGCCCGGACGCCCGATGGATTGACCGGCAGCGCTGTTCGCCAGATCAGGCTAGATCGCGGGGTTTTCCGGACCCTGATGGTGCAGGTAGAGGGGTTGCCAGAGGATGTGCAGGGGGCGCAGGTCGTGGCCAGCACAACCATCTATGAGTGGCGGCCACGCTCCTTTTATGCCAGTGTCCTGGATGGCCGGGCGATGGTGAACATTGAAGGGCTATCCTATGCCGACCTGACTTACCAGGTTTCGCTGACGCCGGTGGTTGCCGGTGATACACGTTACGAAGCCGAACCGCAGACTGTAGTGCTGCCTGCTGGTGTATCTGTACTGTCGCCGGTGACGCTGACCGCCCGGCCTGTGCGCGGGGCGGTCAGCGGTTGGGTTGTGGATGGTGTTTCCGGGGCGGGCGCCAGCGCAACCATTCTGGCTGTTGATCTGTTGACCGGCGCCGCCCGGCGTACTATGACCGCTGAGGATGGCGCTTTCCGGCTGGACGATCTGGCGGTCAGCGAGTATGCATTGCTGGCACGGAGTAGCAAGGGTTTTCATCTGCCTGTGCGGTGCGACCTGCGACAGGCACCTTTGCAGGAGGCGCTTATCCATCTGACACGCGGTGGGACGGCAACCCTACAGGGAACCGTCACGCTGGACAACCAACCGCTGCCTTTTGCGCAGGCGACGATTCCTGGCCTGGCAACGGCCCAGGCAGATCCACTTAGCGGCACATTTGAGCTGGCAGCGGTGCCGGCAGAGGGCATGGTGACGGTGGAGATCGCTGCTGCGGGGTGCTATGGCCGGCGGCTGGAGGTGCAAGCGGGTGACCTGGGATCGGTAGCGCTCACTCTCCGCCCAGATACAACGGTGATCACGCGCGGTGGCTCCCGGTTATACCTGCCGGAGGCTACTCTGGCGACGCATCATGATGACGAGATTACTTTGCAGCAGGGCGTGTTGTGGGTGAGCGGAGAAACGGGCGCGGCGACGCAGGATTTTGTCGTGCGCATCGGCGATTACCGGCTGCTTGGCACAGGCGCAAGCTTCGCCGTCGAGGCGGTGGTTGGGGCGCTCCCTCGCTTGTATGTGAGCCGGGGCATCGTGACCGCTGTCCATCGGAATGGGGAGCCGGTTAGTATTTCTGCTGGGCAAGCGCTGATTTTGAGCGGCGGAGCGGCCCGTCCGGTGGTTCTGGCGCCGGGAGCTGGGGCGCTCCTGCGGGCGATCGGGGGCAGCGTGGCCCGTTTTGAGCTGGAACCACCAGTCATGGATCGGCTGGTGACGATCGCTTGGCAGGTTGCCAGGGGTATCGCGCAGCTTCTGATGCTGGGGGCCTATGCTATTACATTTATCGGTATGCCGGTGTTGTTGATCGGGGGCGCAGCTATCTGGTTGCGTGGTCGCCACCATCACCGCCATCACCCGACGGACAGCTAGAAGGGGCACGAGCAGCCATGCAGGAGATGACAACCAAGCGCCTTATCCTGCCAGCGCGCCGCCAGGTGGTTCACCTGTGGCTGGAAGCGCTCTGCGCCAGGAATCCCATCTGGGAGCGGGAGGCATTCGAGCGCTCAGCCCTGCACGCGCTGGCCGACTTCTATTGCTTTCTGGATGAGAAATGTAGACCGGGTCTGTTTCGTCTGGACGATCTGCTTGCCACCAGCACTGCGCCGGAGAAGCTGGCTTTTCTCGATGTAGCGCGCATTTTTCTGACTCTGCGGGCGGCTTTTCGCAGGGCCCTGCTGACCTATGAAACTGAGACACAGCTGACGCTCCTGGAGTCGCTGGACGACTGGAGCGAAGCAGTGATCAAGCCCTACTCAGAGACCCGTAGCCAGCAGCTGCTTCAGCAGAAGGGCGAGATCGTCCAGCGCATGGCTGAACTGAACCTGCTCAATCACTGTGCAACCGCCCTCAGTGCAACCCTGGATCCGGTCTCGGTGTATCAGGCCTCGGCGCACCTGGCGCGCCTGCTGACCAACGCCGACTTGTGCATTGTCTTCCAGAAGGTGGATGATTATCTGTGGCCACAGGCCTCTGCCGGGGATCTCCGGTATTCCTGCAAACCTATCCGGATCAGCAACCCACAACTTCTGGATTTGATGCTGGTCGACCAGGAGCACAAGGATGTGTCCATCCAGGTTGTGCGGCGCATTCTGGGCATGCCGACAGCCCAGGCTATCGCCAGCACGCCGCTGCGTGTGGGCGATCACGTGGTCGGCAGTCTGGTCAGTGTCTATAACCAGGCGCAGACGATTACCCTGCATCAACTGCGACTGCAAGAGATCTTTGCCAGCCACGCCGCGCAGGCTATCGACAATGCCCAGTTGTATGAACGACTGGCGAATCTCACAGCCGCTCAGGAGAGGCAGCGCATTGCCTGCGAGATGCACGACACAATGTTGCAGACCCTGGTTTCTCTGAATATCACCCTGCAGGTTGCCCTGGGGCATGTGCACCATGAACGCTGGCTACAAGCGCGGGCCGTGATCGAGGAGGCGCGGCAGCTCGGTAGGCTGGCGATGCAGGAAGGCCGGGAGACTCTCAACAGGTTGCGTAGCGAGGGCAGCAGTAGAGAAGATCTGATCGGTTGTCTTCAGCCGGAATTGACCCTGTTTAGCGAACTGTCAGGCGTTACGCCGCACTTGATTGTGGATGACGAAGGCGAGGCCCTGTTGGTTTCCAAGGAGGTAGGGCATCATCTGCGCCGTCTGGTGGGCGAGGCGCTGACCAACATCTATCGCCATGCTTGCGCGACAGAAGTCACAGTAGTGGTTGGCAGGCATGATCAGGAGTTGTGGCTGGACATTCGCGATAACGGGGTTGGCTTCGTGCCAGACTCGGTGGATCAGAGCAGTTCTTTTGGCCTGACCGGTATGCGCGAGCGCGCCCGGTTCATTGATGGACAGTTGGAAGTGCAAAGCGTGGTGGGGCAGGGGACGGTTATCCACATTCGAGTCCCCTGCCGTCATGTTGCGCTGCCGGAAAATCAGACTTTTGCTGACTGACATGCGGCACTTTTCTGTCACAGGCAAGGTCTTAATCATCGTATAGTATACGTGGGCATATTCCTAAGATAAAGCAGGTGGCCGATGCCAAAGGAACATCTGGGAGAGGATGGCGAGCGCCTGTCGCTGTTGCTGACACAGGCATTGGCGGCGCGCGAAGAAGAACGGCGCTGTATCACGCGGCGATTGCAGGAAGATATCGGGCAATTGCTGGTGGCCCTGGCGGTGCAATTGCGCCTGGCCGAAGGTCTCTGTGAAGATGATCAGGAGTGTAGTTGTAGCTCTCACATTTCAAGCGCCCGGAGTCTGGTCAGCGATGCCCTGCATGAGCTTGAGCGCCTGACGCGCACATTGTTTCCGCCCGCGCTGGAAAACCAGGGTCTTGGCGCAGCGCTGGAGGTGTACGTCAAAGACTACGCCCGGAGTGCCAATATTCAGGTGGTGCTGGAAGTGGAGATCCTGCCAATCCGTCCCGTGCCGGAGATCGAGCTGGCGCTCTTTCGTATCACCCAGGAGGCCCTGGAAAATGTGCAGCGCCATGCGTATGCCACCGCAGCGCAAGTGACTGTCTGGGAGGAGCAGGGGCAATTATACCTGACGGTTGAGGATAACGGGGTTGGTTATTCGCCGGAGGCGCTCAACGGCTGGGGGTTCCTGCGGATGGCCCATCGGGCTGAGGCGCTGGGCGGCTACTGTGAGTTCAACCCTACCCCAGGCGCGGGAGCGTCCGTAAAAGTGGTTGTTCCCCTCAAGGCCAGGAGTCCGGCATGATCCGGGTTGTGATTGTTGATGACCATGCGGTGCTCCGCAGCGGCCTGCGCCTGTTGATCGAAAGCGAGCCGGATCTTCAAGTCGTAGGGGAAGCCAGTGATGGCGTGACCGCACGACGCGCTATCGAGGTTCTCCAGCCGGATGTGGTCCTGATGGATATCACTCTGCCGGATGTGGATGGGACCACAATCATCCGGGAGATGAGACAGCGCGAAGATTGCCGATCGCAGTTTCTGGTGCTGACCATGCACACCGAAGAGGAGTGGCTCCGCCCAGCGCTGGATGCTGGCGCGGCGGGCTACGTAGTGAAGTCGGTCGCCGACGATGAATTGCTGAATGCCATTCGCATGGTGCACAGCGGACATTCCTTCCTGCGGGCGGAAGCTATCTCGGTCCTGATGGATGATAGCGGGGCCGTCGAGGGAGTGCATGATAAGCTCTCTGAACGCGAGATGGAGGTGCTTGGGCTGGTAGCGCATGGCTATACCAATGCTGAGATTGGCGAGCGACTACATCTTAGCCCCAAGACGGTCGACACTTACCGCCGACGGGTCATGACCAAATTGAACCTTGATACCCGCGCTGACCTGGTCGATTATGCTCTGCGACACGGGTTGCTCAAGCCCCGCTGAGAAACTACTATTATGACACCATCCCTGGCTCAGTTAGCCAATGCCATCGGTGCGCTGGGTGATCCTTCCCCAGAGCTCGATCCTGAGCGCTGTCTGAACGTGATTCACCGGCAGGCCGGCCAGTGCCAGTTTTGCGCCGATTCCTGCCCGGTCGCCGCAATCACTCTAAATCCCGTGCCGGAATTCAATGCCGGGGTCTGTTTGGCCTGCGGGGCATGCGTCGCTGCCTGCCCTTCCGCTGCATTGCAGGGGAAGCGCTCAGCCCTGGAACTGTGGCGGGAGACACGCAAGGCTACCGTAGACGGGACTGCTACGCTGGTCTGCCGGGCAGTTGGTGGCGGTCCGTACGCTGCTGTGCGTCTCCCCTGTGTGGGCGCGTTGCCGCCGGAGTTCCTGATCAGCCTGGTGCTGGAAGGCGTTTCACACCTGATCCTCCATACGGCGAATTGCGCGGCCTGCCCGCTGGGCAGGTGCATTGCTCAAACCCGGCGCGCGATCGATCTGGCGGCGGATTTTCTGAGCCAGCTGGGCATGGCGCTGGACGTGACGCTGACGACCGAAGTGCCGCCTGCCGCGCAAGCCGCGCCATCAGCCCTGTCGCGTCGACGCTTCTTTGCCTCGATTCTGCAACCGACTGGCACGCTGAGCGTCCCCGATCACCTGGATACTTTTCTCGATCTGGGCGTCGGCTGGCGGCGGGCACTGCTGCTGGATGGCCTGACTTATGCAGCCGTCAACCCGGTGAGGGAGGCAGTCATCCCTGCGGAAACTGGCTGCTGGGGTGTGGTGGAGGTCAGCTCGCAATGCATTGGCTGCCAGATGTGCGCCCAATTCTGTCCGTCCGGTGCACTGGCGACGACCAGGGCTGAAGATGAAGTCACGCTCTGGTTCAATCCTGCCCGTTGCACGGCCTGTGGCTTGTGCACGCGAGTGTGCTTTAAGCATGCCATCGTCCTCGCGGAAACAGTCGATCTGGCTGGCCTGGTCAACGGGCAATTCGCTCCGCTGTGGCGCGGGCGGCCGTTGAGTAACCCCCTCAGTTCAACAGCGAACAAAGCCCGCCGTCGACCTGTCCAACCGGCGAGTTAGCACACAGGTGTTTGCCTCTGCCCGGCAGAGGCTGTTCGATGATTCTTCTTCCTTGCTTTTGTGCTGGAGCTATGCCATAAACAATCCTGCGTGCAGCCGGAGGGCGCCATAGCCGCCCGGATAGTGTGGCCTTTGAGGCAATCATTTGAGGGAAGAGACCTGTATGACTGTTCCACGTCCTGAATATCCGCGTCCGCAGTTTGTCCGGCCAGATTGGCTGTGCCTGAATGGCGAATGGCAATTCGAGATCGATGCTGGCGACAGCGGGCTGGAACGCGGCATGCTGGAACGCGAGTTGAGTGACCGCATCCTGGTGCCGTTCTGCCCGGAATCCCCCCTCTCCGGGATCGGTCACCTGGACTTCATGGACGCGGTCTGGTACCGCCGCCAGGTGACCATTCCGCCGGAATGGGCCGGACGGCGGGTGTTGTTGCATTTTCAGGCGGTCGATTATGATGCGACCGTCTGGGTGAATGGCTACGAGGTCGGGCGTCACCGCGGCGGCTTTGCGCCGTTCAGTTGCGACCTGAGCCGGGTGGCGCAGCCCGGCGAGACGATCACGATCGTCGTCCGCGCCCGCGATGATCATCACTCGCCCAAGCCACGCGGCAAGCAAATCCACCGCCACTACGGCCCGCGCGGGGCGCACTACCTCCGCACCACTGGCATCTGGCAGACGGTCTGGCTGGAGCCAGTGCCGGAGATCGCCCTCAAGCGCCCGCGCATCACGCCCGATGTGGCCAATAGCCTGTTCCGGCTGGAACTGCCGATCACCGGCAACCGGCCCGGACTGCGCGCTCGCGCTGTCCTCAGGGATGCAGCCGGAGTCGTCAGCAGCGCCGAGGTCCCGGCGGATTCCGACCTGGCTCCCCAGCTCTACCTGCCGGTTCCGCCGGAGCGTCGCCGTCTGTGGTCGGTCGGCGATCCGCATCTGTACGATCTGGAACTCGCGCTGGTGGACGCTGACGGGCGTGCCGTCGACCAGGCGCAGAGCTATGCCGGTCTGCGCGGGATCGCCATCGACGGCAAGGCGATCAAGATCAACGGCCAGGTGGTTTTCCAGCGGCTGGTGCTGGATCAGGGCTACTACCCGGATGGCATCCTGACCGCGCCCAGCGACGAGGCCCTGATTCGCGATATCGAGCTGAGCATGGCTGCCGGGTTCAACGGCGCACGCCTCCACCAGAAGGTGTTTGAGGAACGCTTCCTGTACCATGCTGACCGGCTGGGCTATATCGTCTGGGGCGAATTCCCCGACTGGGGTTGCTCCGGCTATGGCCCGCACGAAGATCACCAGCAGCCGGGCGCGACGTACATCACCCAGTGGCTGGAGGTGATCGAGCGCGACTATTCGCATCCGTGCATCGTTGGCTGGTGCCCGCTCAACGAGACCTACCAGACTCTGACCGACCGGATCACAGTGCTCGATGATGTCACCCGTGGGATGTTCCTGGCAGCCAAGGCGCTGGACACGACTCGCCCCGTGCTGGACGCTTCCGGTTACTCGCACCGCGTGCCGGAGGCGGATGTCTACGACAACCACGACTATACCCAGGATGTGGCCCGCTTTGCCGAGCGTCATGCCCGGACGGGGGAGGGACTGCCTTTCTACAATTCGCCAGATTACGAGTATGTCGCCTGGGACGGTCTGTCGCCCTTCCCTGGCAAGCAGTGGTCGATCGCCTATCGTGGCCAGCCATTCTTTGTCAGCGAATTCGGCGGTACCTGGTGGAATCCTGAGGCGGCGCAGGGCGATTCGTGGGGCTATGGCGAGCGACCGCGCAGCCTGGAGGAGTTCTACGCTCGCTTTGAGGGGCTGTGCAGCGCCCTGCTGGATAACCCGGCCATGTTCGGCTACTGCTACACCCAGCTCACCGATGTTTACCAGGAGCAGAACGGGATTTACACTTTTGACCGCCGGGCCAAGTTTGACCTGGAGCGCATCCGCCGTATCCAGACCCGCCAGGCGGCCATTGAGAAGCTGTATTCCGGGGGCTAGAGTTCCCCCCAGATGACGTAACATGCCAGCGGGGGGCCGGCTGATGGCTCCCCGTTTGGCTTTCCGGCGGGCGCGGCTAGGCGCTCACGCCCAGGATCAGCATGGTCATATCGTCGAACTGCTCAACGTCGCCCTGGTAAGCGGCCAGGTGGTCGAAGACGGCCCGGCACAGGGCGTCAGGGGGCAGGGCACTGTAAGCCTGCAGCAGGTTTTTGAGCCGGTCACGATCGTACAGGCGACCATCTGCCGCCTGCACATCGATCAGGCCGTCAGTATAAAGCACCAGCCTGTCGCCGGGACGCAGATCGATCTGCTCTTCTGAGAGCGCCAGGCGGTTTCCTTCCAGCAGGCCCAGGGCCAGACCGCTTCCCTGCAGTTCAACGGCCTGCGCACCTCGCAGCAGCAACGGCCGGTCATGCCCGGCCCGGCTATAGGTCAGGCGACCGGTGGCCTGCTCCACCACGCCGTAGAAGATCGTGACGAACATGTCCGGTTCGCCAAGCTCCAGCAGCAGGCGGTTGACAGCGGTCAGCACTGCGGTGGGGGAGGCCGTGCGCCGGGCTTCTGCCAGCAACAGGCTGCGCGTCAGGGCCATGAACAGCGCCGCTGGCATCCCCTTGCCGGAGACATCCGCGATGGCCAGGGCAAAGTGGTTGTCGTCCAGCCGGATCACGTCGTAAAAGTCACCGCCCACCTGGCGGGCTGGCTCGCTACCGGCGGCGAAGCTGTAGCCGGGGATACGCGGGAAGGTGCGCGGCAACATGCTCTGCTGCACCTGGCGGGCCAGCGCCAGTTCGTGTTCCAGGCGTTCCTTTTTGGCCAGCTCGATCTGGGCCGCCTCAAGCTGGGTGATCTTCGACTGGAGCGCCTCGATCAGACCGGCCCGCTGGATGGCCAGGGCGGCCTGGTTGGCAAAGGCATGAACCAGGGCGATCTCGCCCGGTGTGAAGCGCCCTTTGAAGGTCGAATGCACGATCATCAGGCCGACCGGTTGATCCTGCGCTGCCAGCGGGATGCGCAACCCGACCCGCAGACGTGCTCCCTCCAGATCGGGATGGCGCGGGGGGATGCCCGGCGGCCAGGTGTGGAAGGGGGTCGGCGTCGCCCCGCTGAATTCAGCCGGATCAAGGCTGATCTGCCGGCCGACGTGATCCGGTTGCCAGCCGCTGACGGCCAGCACCTCCGCCTGGTTGCCTGGCAGTAGCAGATAGAGGATGGTCCGGTCGGCCCCGCACAGATCGCGCACACAGGCGCAAACACGGTGGCCCAGCCCGGCCAGTGAGGTCGAGCCAAGCAGGCTGTGGCTGATGCCCTGCAGCGTGATCAGGGCTTTGGTGCGCTCCTCCAGGACGCGGTTGGCGCTTTCCAGCTGGGCCAGCTTTTGCTGCAACCGGGTATTAAGGTCGGCCAGCGCGGTTTCGCTGGCGGTGAGCAGGTGGTAGGTGTGCAGCAACTGGCCGTGCTCAAAGCGCAGGGCATCGGCCAGGGACAGATGGCCGAGCGCGGCCAGCTGCACGGCATACTGCTCCATCGCCAGCAGGTTGCCCTCCTGCGCATGATGGATGTCAAAGAGCAGAACATCGCCGTAGCGCCCTGTGCCGCCGCAACGATCGCAACTGCCGGGCACGTAAAACAGCATGCTTTCGCCGGGCGTGGGCGGCGCATCGGGGGAGTGCTCTGCCAGCGCCGCGCGCCCCAACGCCTCGTAGTCCGGGCAAAGCTGACGCAGGATTTCCTGCTGGCGGGCTGTCGGTAGCACTGGCTGTCGGCAGACCGGGCAGAGCGCCGGGAGACGCTCCACCGTGACCGTCCAGCGCAGGTGATTGAGGTAACTCTCGTCCGCGCCAAGCGCCGTCAGTTGCCCGGCGATCTGACTGCCGCGAAAGATCGTGTCCAGCTGGGAGAACACCAGCGCGCCCTGGGCAGCGGCTTCCAGTGCGGGAAGGGCGGTTTGCTCGCACAGACGGTCGATGACCAGCAGGTCAGGACGCCCGACGGCCAGCGTCCTGGCGATGACATCGGCGTGCGTGTTGGGGGCCGTGACCGGCAGGACGCGCACCCGCCCACGCATGTCGGGGGGCAGCCGTCCCAGCAGTTCTTCTTCAGCCACGACCACACAGGTCGCTTCCGGGCGGGTGGTTAACACTTCGCGTACCAGGATGCGAAAGATGGTGGAGCGGCCGCTGGGCAGTACGCCCTGCTGCCTGGCGCCGGTGGCCAGCGGGCGCGGGTCCAGCCCGGCGACAACCACGCAGCCGGTGCGCTCGGCAGCGATCTGCCCCACCAGCCTGTCTACCGCCGCCAGGTGGAAGAAAGCCTCAAGCGTGAGCAACTGTGTTCCCCCTCCTGACCAGTTTGTGCGCGGGATGGTCACCTGTTAGTGTGGCGACGGCCGGACAGCCGCCGGGGACAGCGGTCAGCGGTAAGCGCCGTACTCGCGGATGGTCTCGTAAACGGCCAGCAGGTTTTCTACCGGCGTCTCTTCCAGGATGTAATCGTGGCTGGGGCTGGCGACGTAACCGCCGCCGGGCATCATGATCTCCAGGACGCGGCGGGTTTCGGCGCGGGCCTGGTCAGGCGTGCCCTCGATCAGCAGTTGCGTGTTGATCGCACCTATCAGGGTGATCGCGCCGCCGAACTCTCGCTTGAGCACGGCGGGGTCCATTCCCCGGCAGTTGGGTTGCAGGGCCTGCAGGCCGTCCAAACCCGCCTCGATCATGGCCGGGATCAGAGGGGCGAAGCCGCCGCAGCAATGCAGCAGCACCTTGAGGTTGTAGCGATGGCCGAGGTCGATCAGACGCTTGAGGTGAGGCAGGACAAAGCGCCGGAATTGCGCCTCGCCGATCTGGGGGCCGCGCTGCGTGCCGAAGTCGTTGCCGATGAAGAAGATGTCGATGATATCCGCCGCCGCTTCAAAGACGCGCCGGCTGACCTCGGCATAGAAATCCACGCAATGTGCCAGCACAGCATCGACAATCGCCGGCGCGTCATACATCTTCAGCAGCAGGTTTTCCATGCCCAGCAGGTCGATGGCGTCATGCCAGAAGGGCGCCCATTCTCCGCCCATGATGGCGTACTGCCCGCCGTACTGCAGCGCTTCCGCCCGGATGTGGGAGACATCCATCCAGTCCGGGTCGGGCCAGGCATAAGCGTCGATCTCGGCGGTGGATGTGGCCGCCGCCAGGGGATGGCTCATCGGCTGACCGCCTTCGTAGCCGTGACGCAGAATGCCAAAGGGCGAGCGGTAAGTTGCGCCGGGGGGCAGGTTGGTGTAGGGCGCGGCGTGATCGGGGCCAGCATAGACTGCCAGGACGCGCCGGAAGTCGTCGCCGACATAGCGGTGAAGACTTTCGTCATCCGGCAGGTTCAGGTAACGCCGCGCCTTGGCAGCAAAGGCAGGCGAAGTTCCCAGCCAGGCCGGTACATGATCCGGCTCGGTATGGTTGAAGGCTGCCAGCACCCGTTCCCGTGAAGTCATTGGCGGAGTCATACCCGGCTCCTTGTGCAAATGGCGATGGCACGCTGTTACGGCAAAGCGACCGCGCCTGTCTCAGCAGGCGCTATTCTACTCCCTGATCGGCGGCGTGGAGTGGATCAGTATCTGCCCGGCCCTCCACCTGGCAGGCGGCGCACAGTCCGTACAACACCAGATGATCCATGCGCACGGCGAAGCCGTACTCCCTGGCAATCGCCTGGAACGCCCCCCGCAGGATCGTGTCCTCGACCTCCATCTCCCGCCCGCAAGCCTGGCAGACCAGATGGTGATGCGGCGCGGCATGGGCGATCTCATATACGGTTTCGCCGGAAGCCAGTTCCGCCGAGACGACCAGTCCCAGCGCTACAAACACGTCCAGCGCGCGGTAGACGGTTGACCGGTCGATCGACCGATCCCTGGCCCGCACTCGCGCGTAGACCTCGCCCAGCGTGGTATGCCCGCCGCCTTCACATACAGCGTCCAGGATGGTCAGCCGCTGTGGCGTCACTCGCAGCCCGTGCGCCCGCATGATCTCAACGTAGTCAATCCGCTGGTGGGTCATTCCATGCCCTGATGCGATTATCGCAGTTTTTTGCAATAACGCTTTCGCCTGCTCTGCAGTGCCTATAATGTACCATACACTTCTCCCGGGTGGGGCGGTGGATTGGAGGGTAATATGCACGACAGCGCACCGGCGACAGAGCTGACGCAGGCAGAATCAGCGGCAGTGGAGTCCCATGAGCATGTTCATGGTCATGATGGCGATCACCATCATGATCATGACCACCATCATGACCATGCTCATGGCCATCATCATGATGATGGCCATGAGCACGCCCATGACCATCATCACGACGATAGCCTGTGGGGATTGATCGCCGGGGCGCTGCATCTGCCCGGCCATGCCCATTCACATGCCCGGCCTGCTTACAGCGATCCGCTCTATACCAACGAACTGGGCATCCGCACAATCAAGCTGGCGCTGGCCGCCCTGGGCCTGACGACGGTCCTGCAATTGTTGATCTACCTGGCCAGCGGCAGCGTGGCCCTGCTGGCCGATACCGTCCATAATCTAGGGGATGCGCTCAATTCCGTCCCGCTGTGGATCGCCTTCGTGCTGGCCCGCCGGGCCGCCAACCGCCGCTATACCTACGGCTATGGCCGGGCGGAGGACATCGCCGGGCTACTGATCGTCGTCTCGATCGCCTTCAGCGCCGGGTACATCCTGTGGGAATCGATCCAGAAGTTCATCCATCCTGAGCCGCTGGAGAACCTGGGCTGGGTGGCCGCGGCGGCACTGATCGGCTTCCTGGGCAATGAGTTTGTGGCGCTGCTGCAAATCCAGATCGGGCGGCGGATCGGCTCTGAGGCGATGATCACCGATGGCCGCCATGCCCGCGCTGATGGCCTGACCTCGCTGGCTGTGTTGATTGCCGTGGCCGGCACGTGGCTGGGCTACCCGATTGTTGACCCAATTATCGGCCTGCTGATTGGCCTGGCGATTGTCTTCATCACCCGCGACGCCGTGATTGCCATGTGGTACCGGCTGATGGACGCGGTAGACCCGGCGCTGGTGGACAAAGCCGAAGAAGCGATCCGCCGCGATGCCGATGTCCAGGCGGTCGAAGCGTTGCGGATGCGCTGGATAGGCCATGCGCTCCACCTGGAAGCCACCATCGCCCTGCCGCCGCAACTCACCACCGCCGTTGCCGCCGCCATCACCGACCGCATCCGTCATGAGTTGTTGCACGCGATTCCCAATCTGGCGGAGGTGCGGCTGGTAGTTACACCGAGCAATGGGGGCGTGCCGGGCGCTTGAGCCAGCAGCGTTGCCGGTTTCACCCCCCCAAAAAAGACTCAGCGTCGGCACTGCTGGCCGACGCTGTTGTCTTCTGTGCGGGCTGAGGTAGCCTGCGGCTCTTACCCCAGCAGCCGGTCCAGCACGAAAGGCCCTTCCCGCCGGTAGGCTTCGCCCATCACCGCGCCGGAGTGACCGGCCAGCCCGTTGACCAGCGCCAGCGCCAGGTCGAACTGACGGTGCAGCGCCAGGCCCAGGGCGACTCTGTCCTGACGGATGGCGTCATAGTCCGGCACGACCAGGCGCAGCAATTCCGGCGCAGCCTGCGCCTCGATCATGTCCGCGCTGAAGGCCATCTGGGAGCCGAGTGCGGCCAGTGCCTGCTGCTTGCGGGCAAATGTCCGGCTGATCTCAATCACGCAATTGGGATGTTCCGGGGTCATGTAGTAGATCGTCCGCACCAGATGGGGCGGGTGGCCGCCGCAGGCGTCGATCTGCCAGTCGCGCCCGGCCAGGGCGAAGGATTCAGTATAGAGCAGGGCGATCTGACGCCGGTCGGGGTCCAGATCGTGCTGGGCGTGTTCCGGGTCCTGGGTGATCACGATATCCGGGCGGATACGGCGCACCAGCTCTACGATCCTGATCTTCCAGGGGACATCCAGAGTCCAGTTTCCCAGCGGGAAGTCCAGGAATTCGACCTCCCTGATTCCTAGGATAGCCGCCGCTTCCCGCACCTGGGGGCGGCTTTCCGGGCGGGAGAGCAGCACAGCAGCATGGACTTCATCGCCAGCGTCGACGTGCAGGGCCAGCGCCCCGCCGCACTCCACGATCTCTAGGCCGAAGCTGGCCAGCATCAATACACGGGTCATAGTCTTTCCCTTTCGTCAGACGCACGACAGGCACGGTATAGCCAGGGTTCAACGGTTGTGGCGCAGGCGCGGGTTGATGACCTGCTCCAGGGCAAAGCCGATCAGGGCGAAGCCCAGCGAAGCCAGGGCGATCAGCAATCCCGGCGGCAGCACCCACCACAGCCAGGCCGGGGTCAGGAAGGCCCCGCGCACCTGCGCCCAGTACAGCACTGTCCCCCAGCTTTTCTGGGTCGGATCGCCCAGTCCCAGGAAGCTCAGCGCCGCCTCCAGCAGGATCGCGGCGTTGGTGGCCTGTACGAACTGTCCGGTGGCCAGCAGGAGCACTTGTGGCAGGATGTGATGGTAGAGGATGTGGCGATGGGTGGCGCCGATGCCCTGCGCTGCCAGGATGTAATCCTGGTGCACAATGGTCAGCACCTGGGAACGGATGATCCGCGCCGTGCCCGCCCAGCTCAACAGGCCGATGATGATGACCGTGTTCCACAGGCTGCGCCCCAGGTAGGCGGCCAGCATGATCAGCAGCGGCAGGAAGGGCAGCACCAGCACGATATCGGTCAGGCGCATCAGGATACTACCCAGCCGCCGGTAGTACCCGGCCAGCACGCCGATAGCCGTCCCAATCGTGATGGTCACCAGCGCGGCGGTCACGCCTACCGTGAGCGAGATGCGCGTGCCGTAGATCAGTTCGCTGAGGATATCCTGGCCGATGTCATTAGTGCCCAGCAGATGTTCCGCACTGGGCCGGGCGAAGGGGCGCCCGACGCGCTCAGCAGGGCTGTAAGGGCTGAGCACATCAGCGAAGACTGCCGTCAGAACCAGGCCGATGATCAGCAGCGTGCCGATGGCGGCGGCGATATGGCTGGTTGTCAGGCGGAAGTGCCGGATCGCTGGGCGGGCCAGCAGCCGGACAGCCCCGGCGGTGCGCTGCTGTGATAGCGGGGGCACGGTTGCACTCATGCGGCCTTTGTCCGGGGGTCAAGTAAAGGATACAGGAAGTCCGCCAGCAGGTTAGCCAGCAGGACGGCTACGGTGAACAGCAGGAACGCGGCCTGCATCACGGGGTAGTCGCGCCCGCTGACCGCCTCGAAGATCAGGCGGCCCAGGCCGGGGTAGGAGAATACGGTCTCAATCACTGCCGCGCCACCAAAAGCGTAACCCAGCCGCAGCGTCAGCACGGTCACCACCGGCGCCAGGGCGTTCGGGATGACATGGGCGAAGAGGATGCGCCGTTCGCTAAGCCCTTTGGCGCGGGCTGTGCGGATGAAGTCTTCGCCCAGCACGCCCAGCATGGTATAGCGCATGGTCAGGTAGATGTCGGGCACGCTGATCACCGAGAGGGTGATCACCGGTAGAATGGCGTGCCGCAGCACATCAACTACGTGCGTCCAGCCGCTGTAGCCGGAGGCTGGCGTGACCGCGCCGAATGACGGCAATAACCCCAGTTGCACCGCCACCACCGCGATCAACAGCATCCCCAGCCAGAAGGAAGGCAGCGAGTTGACCACGATCATCGTCCACAGCAGGCCCAGGTCAATCGCCCTGGCCCGCCGCCAGGCCGAGATCGCCCCGGTGGTGATCCCCACCACCGCCGAGAGCAGTAAGGCCGCGCCGGAAAGCAGCAGTGTCCAGGGTAGCCGTTCCAGCAGCAGGTCGACGATGGGGCGCTTCTGGCGGTAGGAATAGCCCAGGTCGCCCTGCAGCAGGTCGCCCCAGTAGCGCAGATACTGCTCGCCGAGGGGCCGGTCGAGGCCGGCCCCTTCAATGATCTGCGCCCGCTCTTCCGGTTTCAGCAGCCCGACATCCACCCCCGCCAGCAGGGCCAGCGGATTGCCGGGCATCAGCCGCGGGAGGAAGAAGTTGAGCGTAATGGCCACGACCAGCACGATCAGGTACTGGACGGCGCGGCCTCCGCGAGCCTGGCTGAGCATCGGCAGACTCCGGTTTCAGCGGTTACGGGCGGGCTGCTTCCGGCAGCAGCGAAAGCTTGTGGAAGATGCCCTGGCCGTTCATAAAGGCCCAGTCGTCATAAACTGAAGCGCGGTAAGCGTACGCTCCATCCGGGTACAGCAGCAGCACAAACGGCAGCTGGTCAGCAATGATGAGCTGCAATTCGTCCAGCAACTGCTTTTGCACGGCAGGGTCGGTTTCGCTGTTCAGTTGCGCTGAGAGCGCATCCGCCCGTTCGTTGACAAAGCCCGTCAGGTTGAGCGAGCCGAGCGCCGGATCGGAGTGAATCAGTTGCGAGATGCGGATCGGGTCAGCCTGGACAGGGGCTGACCAGCCCCACACGGCCATGTCGTAGTCGCGGCCCTGGGTCACATCAAAGCCGGGCCAGACAGCTTCTTCCCAGGTGCCCTGTTCCACCGCGGCAACCTGAGCGTCCATCCCCACCTGCAGCAGCATTTCGTGCACCAGTTCCGCGATACGCAGGCGCAGCGAATCGCCGCCGTTGACGAGCAGCTCAAACGTCAGCGGCTCGCCATCCAGTTCGCGGATGCCGTCGCCGTCGCTATCTACGATGCCCGCTTCATCCAACAGGCTGCGGGCGGCTTCCGGATCGTAGGCCGTGACCACCTCCGGGTTGAAGTAGGGCGATGCCGGGTGAATCCAGCCGGCGCTGCCCACCGTTGCCGCGCCCAGGTAGATCGTGTCCACCAGGTCCTGCCGGTCTACCGCCAGTGAAATCGCCTTGCGCACTTCCAGGCGGTTGAAAGGTGCCCGCCCCAGGTCGTAGTTGAGCATCTGGGTGGTGAAGAGTGGCCCCTGGGCGATGGTGACGCCTTCCTGCGCTTTTAGCAGGTCGATCTGTTCCGGGGCGACAGAACGCACCAGCATGTCAACTTCACCGGCGCGGAAGGCGGCCAAACTGCCGGCATCGTCGGCAAACTGTACAACGACCAGCTCTTTCACCAGCGGAGCACCAGCAAAGTAGTCCTCATTGGCGACAAAGCGGTAGAACTGCCCAGCCTGGTATTCCGCCAGTTTGTACGGGCCGGTGCCGATGTTCACCCCGCCAAAGTCGTGCTCTGCGGGCGTTTCCACCGCCGCCCAGATGTGCTCCGGCAGGATCGGGACATCGGCTAGCGTACCCAGCGCCAGCGAAGGGCTGGGCGCGCTCAGGGTGAGCGTGACCTGGGCGTCGCCGGTGACTTCGATGGTGCTCAGTGGGCGCAGGTCGCGGGCGAAGCGCCCGGCTTCAGGGTGAGCGCGGAAGTAATCGTAGGTGAATTTGACATCAGCAGCGGTGAACGGTTCGCCATCGTGCCAGGTGACATCCGTCCGCAGGTCGATGGTGACTGTCAGGCCGTCTTCGCTCACTTCAGCACCGGTTGCCAGCCAGGGTTGCGGCACACCATCCAGATCGAGCTGGTAAAGCGTATCGTACTGGAGCAGCAGCAGGTTCCAGCCGGGGTAACCGGTAACATAGGTATAGGGGGTCAGGGTTGACTCATCGCCGAGGATGCCGATACGCAACCGTTCGACAGGCGCGCCCTGGGCCGCAGCGGTTGCGGCCAGGAGCAGCGTGAGGGCGAGGACGAGGCTTACCGCCAGGATACGCTGGGTGGCTTTCCTCAACATGCGCCTTCTCCTTATTTAGAACAAGAACAACTTTCGGTCAGACAGTGATGGGGCAGATTATTACACAGGCTATCCAAACTGCAACGACTCTGTGACCTCCTTTTGTGGGTATCACCGGGTTTTCCAGCAGACCGCAGCAGTCGGTCGCTGGGGCTTGATCCGCTGTCACCCTGGCAGTCGGGGAAGGGACAGGTAACATTATAGGCATATAGCAAATAGACGGAACGTTACTGCAAAAAACTGCAATAATACTGCTGAAGGGTAAAGCAGCCTGCTGCAGGAGCGACCAGACCGGGCCACGGATCGCTGATGATCCCCCGCTGCGCAGGATGGCGCAGGGGGAGGGCGGCGGGAGACAGGCGGGCGATCGTGGCTTCCAGCGATCGCCCGCCCGGCGTGTCAGCTGGTGGCCTTTTTACGCGGGAAATGAGTCAGGCGCGGCCAGTACTTATCACACAGGGCTTGGTTGTGCGTATCACCTTCCGGCACATTGGCGCTGATCAGCACCGGGGGTGTGATGCCCGTCGCCATCAGATTGAGCGCCGTCTGGGCCACGATCGCGTTCAACATGCTCACGCTGATCAGGGTGGAAGTCGGGGCCACGCGCCACTCCACGCCCGGCAGGGGCACGGCGGCGTCGCCACGTATGCCCATTGTATCCAGCACGACATCGGCCAGTTCGTACAGCTTCTGGCCGGAAGAGTCGCGTGATGGCGTGTTCCGCGAGTGTTCCAGGTTAGTCACGGCGATCACCGTCGCCCCTGCCTGTTTGCCGTAGCGGGCTACCGCGATCGGCACCGGATTGATCCCGGAGTTAGAGATCACAAAGAGCAGGTCACCTGGCTCGATGTTGTAGCCTGCCATGAATAGCTCGGCGTAGCCTTCCAGCCGTTCAGCCAGGCCGTTAGTCGGCTCCTCGATCAGCATAACGGGGGCCAGTCCGCCAGCCCGCCAGTACAGTTCCCCGGCGATGTAACGTGAGTGGCCGCTACCGAAGGCGTAGGCCAGGCGGTCGGCCCGGATCGCCTTCGCCCACAACTCCGCGACGCGGGCCATTTGCGGCTTTTGTGCCGCCAGTACGCTGTGCAACTGCTCGGTGATGATGCTGTAGTACTGTTCGATGCCGTCTGTGGCAGTCATACTCAATCCTTTTCCAGGGTGAATTTCTCACCGGAAGCGCCTACTGCCAGCCGCTCCCGGGTCCGTTCCAGTGCAGCGAGGATATGTTCATCGATCATGATACCCCCTTCCCGGAGCGCCAGGATAGCGGCGCCGATGGCCGGGATGAAACGGGGTGGGGTGAGGTAAGCCTGCGGGTTAGTCTGGTGGACACGCGCCAGCAGCGGATCCGTGACCAGGTGGCCAGACTTGAACACGCCGCCGATGGGTGCTACCGGGACAGGCGTGGCGGTCATCTCCAGGCGGGTCAACACGGCGGCTACCGCCCGGCCCAGCTCGTTTCCGGCGTTGGCCAGGATGCGAATGGCTACCGTGTCGCCCCGGGATGCTGCCCGGCCAACCATACTGGCTGCCCGGGCCAGTTGATCGCGGCTCAGGGCGCCGCTGTAGATTTTGTAGTGGAGTTCCCGCAACGTCTGGCACTCAAAACCGGCCAGGATCAGGTCGGTCAGCAGGGTTTGCGGCCCGCGGCCGTCTGCCGCCTGGTAGATGGCCTGAATGCCCCGCTGGGCGATCTCGTAGCCGCTGCCCTCATCCCCGGCGAAATAACCCATGCCGCCGGCCAGCGCCTCCGCGCCGCTGGCGTTGCGTCCGTAAGCTACCGAGCCTGTCCCGGAGATGACGATCACGCCGACCATTTCCGGGATGGCCCCGGCCAGTGCCGTGACGGTGTCGCTCTTGAGCACCAGCCGGGCGGCGCGGTACACGCTGGTGGCGACCTCCAGGCTACCGCTACCAGTCAAGCCGAGGTAAGCACAGGCCAGTTCATCAGTCACGCCCGCTGCAGCCATGACCTGCTCGTAGCCTTCGCGCAGGGCGCGGTACTGACGCTCCAGCCCGCCTGGTTCGTGGATGTGGTTGCAGGGGCCGCTCAGAGCGGAGGCCAGGATTTCGCCATCCTGGTTGACCAGGACGGTCAGCGTGGAGGTCTGGCCGCCATCGACGCCGAGGAAGTATCGGGGACGCCGGTTCATTGCAATGCTCATCGTTTTGTTTGCGGGATAGCCTCGACGAACCGGCGGGTGATCAGCTGCGGCTCGGTGATGGCCCGCCCGACAACCACGGCAAACGCCCCGCGCTCAAAAGCCGCCCGCATGTCGTCCGGCGTATTGTAGCGACCCTCGGCAATGACCGGACGGCCCGCTTCGCGGACCAGATCGGAGATCAGGTCCAGGTCCGGGCCGGTGAGTTTGGGGCTGTAGGGTGTGTAGCCGGAGAGTGTCGAGGCGACGATATCCGCCCCCGCCTGAACGGCGCCCAGCCCTTCCTCCAGCGTGGAGATGTCGGCCATCACCAGTACGCCCCGGTCGTGAATGGCGGTAATCACTTCGGCCAGGCTGCGGCCATCCGGACGGGGAGCAGGGCTGCCATCCAGGGCGACAATGTCCGCGCCGGCCTCGATCACAGCCAGCGCTGCTTCCAGCGTAGGGGTGATGTAGATCTGGTAATCCGGGTGGCGTTGCTTGAAGATGCCGATGATCGGCACGTCAACCAGCGCACGCACGGCGGCGATATCCGCCGGGCCGTTAACGCGGATACCGACCGCGCCGCCCAGCACGGCGGCCTGGGCGATCGGCCCGGCGAACTGCGGCCCGCTCAGAGGTGGGGCGGACTGGCAGGAGACAATCAGGCCATGCTCCAGTTTGCTAAGGATCAGATTCGGGTCCGCCATAGATGGTTTCTCTCACTTTCACGTGGCAGCAAACCGCTTCATACGAGGCGGCAGTTTAGCCTTTGATTCCGGAAAGGGCCATCGATTCGATGAACCGGTTCTGCAAGACAAAGAACAGAATCAGCACCGGCAGCATCGACAGGAACGACACGGCCATCAGCTGCGGATAGTTGGTGCTGTAGGCGCTTTCAAAGGAGGCCAGACCCAGGGGCAGGGTGCGGTAGGCATCCTGGCTGGCGACCAGGAGTGGATACAGGAAGCTATTCCAGTTCCACATGAAGGCGAAAATAGCCAGTGACACCAGCGCTGACTGGCTGATTGGCAGGACGACGTTCCAGAAGATGCGGAACTCGCTGGCGCCATCGATGCGCGCTGCTTCCATCAGTTCATCGGGCATGGCGATCATGTGCTGGCGCATCATGAAGATGCCAAAAGCGCTACCCCCCGCCGGGATGATCAGACCGATATAGGAGTTTAGCCAACCCAAGTCTTTGACCAGCACAAAGAGGGGCACGATCATCGCTTCCAGGGGGATCATGAAAGTAGCCAGGATGAAACCAAATAGCAGATCACGACCCGGATACGTGAACTTGGCGAAGCTGTAGCCGGCCAGGGCGGAGGTCAGGACGTTGAGAATGGTCACGATAGTGGCTACAAAAGCGCTGTTGAACATCCAGCGCAGGAACGGTTTTTCCTGCAAGGGCTGGATGTAGTTCTCAAAGTGCAACTGCTCCGGGATCCAGCGGATAGGCAGGTCAAAGACCTCGGAGGGCAGTTTGAATGATGTGGAGAGCATGTAGAACAGCGGGATCATCAGGACAAACGCCTGTAGCACAATCGCCAGAAAGAGAACGTTGCGAATGATCTTGCGTCGGTCGTGCATGGGTGCTTCCCTTTTTTGTTCGCGAAGGGCGGCGCATTTAACCAGATCGGGCGGTTTATTCTGTCTTGGTGCCGTACAGCCTGGTCTGGGTGAAGGTCAGAATGAGGATGATGATGAACAGGACGACCGCCATTGCCGAGGCGCGTCCCATGCGGTTGAAGGCGAAGGCTGTCTGGTAAATGATCAGAGCCATCACCCGCGTGGCTCCCGCGGGACCGCCCTGGGTCATCACGAACGGGGGGATGAAGATCTTCAGGCCGTTGATAATAGCGACAACAATGCTCAGCACGATCGTTGGCCGCAGCATGGGGACGGTGATGTAGCGAAAGCGCTGCCAGGCGGAAGCGCCGTCGATCATACTGGCTTCATAGTACACGCCGGGAATATTCTGCAGCCCGGCAAGGAAGATGACCATGTAGAACCCGGTCTCCTTCCAGATACTGGGGATGATGATCGCCCATTGGGCGCTTTCCCGTTCCAGCAGCCAGTTAAACGGCGTGATTCCGATCTGGCTGAGAGCGACATTGATCAGGCCCTGCAGGTGAAAGAGCAGTTTCCAGATTACCGCCACGATCACCCACGAGATCACGACAGGGATGAAATTGACCATGCGCAGAGTGCCACGGAGTGGAATACGTGAATTCAGGGCTAGCGCCAGGATCAGCGCCAGGATCAGCGTCGGGATATAGGTGAAGACGGCGTACTTAAAGGTGAAACCGACGGAATCGAGGAAGATCGGAGTAGTCAGGATGGTCTGGTAATTCTCCAGCCCGATGAACTGGGGCGGCTGGGCTAGATTGTATTCTGTGAAGCTGAAGTAAAACGTTTGCAGGATCGGATAGGCGGCGAAAACCACAAAAAGCAGCGCCGCCGGTAGAGCAAACAGAAACCCCCACAGGTTAGTTGTGGTGCGATAGTTCCAGGTGAAATGCATGATGGGCCAGCCTTACTCCACAATCCCGGCTGGAGAACATTAGCGTGCCGGGAACACCTGATCCCAGAGTACCACACAAGCCGGGCTGGCGGAGGCGCGAAGCCTCTGCCAACCCGGTCAGTGTGCTGTGAGCTACCGTTTACTGGACAATGAAGTCCAGTTCAGCCTTCAGGTTGTCAAGCGTCGTCTGGATGTCTGCATCGTTGAACAGGATGTCTTCCAGGGCCACACGCAGGGCTTCGTGGGTTTCGTTGGCATTGGGGTAGAGCTGGAAGAACTCACCAGGTTCAAGCGCTTTCATCCACGACTCGGCATAGGGGAATTCAGCCGCTTCTGGCAGTTGATCCATGTTGGCGTTGGCCTGCAGGAAGTTCACTTCCAGCAGCCAGCGGCCCGGATGGGAGGCCAGGAAGGCGATGAACTTCCAGGCTTCTTCCTGCACCTGGCTATCGGCGTTGACGCCCCAGTAGTAAGCGTTCACTTTCGTCTTGGGGTTCTCAGGATCATACTGAGGCAGAGGAACCAGCTTGGTGTTCTCCCAGCGTTCAGGATTGCCCTGCCGGACCAGTTCCATACCCCAAGGCTGGATGAACGTCATCGAGACGGTGCCGTCAATGTAGTCCTGCAGCGGAACGGTGGACTCACGGGCGGAGAGGGCGGGGTTGGCGGCTTTGTACTTGAAGATCATGTCCCGCCAGATCTGAGCAGCGGCCACACACTCCGGAGCGTTGATCGTGCTCTCGGTGCCTTCTTCATTGTAGTAGGTGCAGCCCGTTTGCTTGGCCAACGTCTGGAACTGGTTGGAATACCAGCCGGCATGCAGGTAGACCAGATCGAAGCCACGGTGAGTCTGGTTGCCGTTGGCGTCAAACTGGCTCAGGCTGCCGGCGACTTCGCCCAGTTCATCCCAGGTGGTCGGGGCCCAATCTTCTGGGTAACCGGCAGCGACCAGATCGGGGACGTAAATGGCCAGCAGGTCGGTGTTAAACTCGCTGGGGATGCCATAGTACTTGCCGTCGACCATCGCGCCTTTGAGACCGGCGGGCACGTACTGGGCCAGCAGTTCATCCATCGAGGCATAGCCCATCGCAGCGTAGTCAACCTCATCCACCAGCCCGTTGGGGATGTAGTCGGAGACCAGCTGCGAGTTGCCCATGTTGATGATGTCCGGGCCAACACCGGTGGTCATGGAGACGATCATCTTCTCAAAGAACTGGTTGTTGGGAATGACTTCGTATTCGATAGTGACGTTGGGATGCAGCTCCATGTACTCGGCGATCAGCGCTTCGTTGAGTGCTACCATCGGCGGATGGGTATGGAACCAGAAGACCAGCTTGACTGGCTCGTCCCCCTGTGCGGCGACCAGCGACCCCGTGAGCAGGGCGCTCACGAGTAGCACGGCGAACAAATTGCGGCGAAGGTTCATGTCTTTCCTCCTGATGAACTAAAAACGTCTCTTAGGCGTGTCTCCTGGTGAGACAGCCAACATCCACATGCTCCCCTTGCTATGTTCAGTTGTAAGGGGAGAATGTGTTTGTCAACCTGATCTTCAGCCGTACCAATCCGGAGCGGTGCACAGCCTGCACGAATTGCACTGGCGTGTCGTCCGCGGCGAATGTGGTACGCTCCGCCAGTAACACCGGTGAGCCGGGCAGAACGCCGATCAACTCGGCGGTAGCCCGATCAACGCTGATCGCTTCGACAAACTGAATGCCATGTGGTAGCCGGATGCCATATTGTTCAACCATCACCTTCGAGATCGAGGCCGGGTTAGCGGCAATATGGGCGGCAAAACCAGGAAAACGTCCGGCAGGCAGATAGGTCGTATCGACCCCCAACGGTACCTCTCCAGCATACTGGACCCGGACAATGCGGTACACCGCCGTGCTGACCGGTAGATCGAGAGCACGGGCGACTGTTGGATCGGCAGGGATGACCTCCGCGCTGATCAATCGCGCGCTTGGCTCGATGCCTTGCCGCCTCATCTCATCAGACCAGCCGACAACATGCTCCAGGTCCAGCACAACCGGCGTCTTGCGGGCTACGAATGACCCCTTGCCCGGCACTGTCTGGATCCAACCTTCGTGGATCAGGGCATCCAGAGCCTGGCGGACGGTCATGCGGCTGACGCGCGCCTGGCGGGCGATGGCGGCAATAGAGGGAATTTGCTGGCCCGGCAGCAACGCGTTGTTCTGAATGGCTTCTACCACCAGCCGCCTGATCTGCAGATAGAGCTGTTCCGACCGGTGTGGGTCGACGCCGGAGAAGTCCATGACAACCGTACTAGATCGGTCTATACCATTGCTATCCTGATGGTATACCGGATTGCCCGCTTGTCAAGCTGATACAGGCAAAAATGCCAGCTGCAGGCTCCTTGGCAAATGGTTCTGGCGGTGTGTGTAATACTTGACCGGCAGATTGTCAGGGCAGTTTGGTGTCATCTCCCGGCGGAGGGGGACGGCGGGCGGCCAGCCGGGCCAGCCAGCCGGCGAAATCGGCTCGCAGCGCAATGATCACCGCCACGATGATCGCCAGGCCGATCGCGGCGCTGCACACGCTGAGCACAAATCCGGCGCTGCCCGGCGGCTGCAGGAAGATCATCACCAGTCCACAGACGGTTACCCACATGCCCAGTCGCAGAAAACCCTGCAGAGCATCACGAACCATGGAGTCGCAATTCCTGGCCCCGGGTCAGCGGTGTGCAGGCGGCATACTGGCTGCCATCGGGGACCTTCTCCAGCGCGGGCAGTCCCGTATCGCATACCCCTTCGACGAAAAACGGGCAGCGCGGGTGAAACGCGCAGCCGGACGGAATCTCCAGCAGGCTGGGGATGTCCTCGCTGCGCAGGACCATGCGCTGCTTGCTGCGGGTGATCTCCGGGTCGGCTTCCGGGATGGCGGAAATCAGGGCGCGGGTGTAGGGGTGGGCCGGGCGGCTGATGATGTCCGGTGTCGGACCGATCTCCACGATGCGGCCCAGGTACATCACGGCGATCCGCCCCTTCCAGGCGAAGTACTTGGCCAGCGCCAGATCGTGGGTGATGAAGACGATGGCGATGCCGTATTCGTCGCGCAGGCGGTGGAGCATCTTGAGCAGACTGATGCGGATGCTGACATCGACCATGCTCACTGCCTCGTCCGCCACGATCAAGCGCGGGTTAACCGTCAGCGCGCGGGCCACACTGACGCGCTGGCGCTGCCCGCCGCTCAGCTGGTGGGGATACTTGTTGACGATATCTCCGGGCGGAGTCAGGTCGACCAGGGTAAGCAGTTCCCAGATGCGCCGCCGTACACCGCCGCGCCCTTCGGCCATCCGGTGGCGTTGCAGCGGGAACGCCAGAATCTGGCCCACGGTATGGGCCGGATTCAGCGATGCAAAAGGGTCCTGATGGATGATCTGCAGGGCGCGGCGGTATTCCGCCCGATCCCGACCCCGCAGCGTGTTGACCGGACGCCCCCGGTACCGGACTTGGCCGGAGGACGGCTCCAGCAAGCCGACCATGATCCGCCCGGTAGTGGTTTTGCCGCAGCCGCTTTCCCCGACCAGGCAAAGGATTTCGTTTTCGGCTACAGCCAGGTTGATGTTCTGCAGCACCTGGACGCGCGTGCGCCCCTGGCGGAAGAAACGGTTCACATTCTGCAATTCGATCAGGGGTTGGCTGGAACCATTATCGCCCATAGCAAATGCTTTCCCGATTCAGGCGGGCAGGTTTCCCTGCCCTCAGCGTACCGGCTGGCTGTGGGCCAGCACGCGCGCCGATTCGAAACAGGCCACACGGTGCCCCGGCGCTGCTTCCACCAGGGGCGGCGGTTCACGCCGGCACCGTTCCGTGACAAACGGGCAGCGGGGATGGAACTTGCAGCCCGGCGGCGGCTCGATCAGGTCGGGCGGGCTGCCGGGGATGCTGACCAGTTCCTGGGCGCCCACGCTGAGCTTGGGCACCGCTTCCAGCAGGCCAAGCGTGTAGGCGTGGCGGGGGCGGTAGAACAGCTCTTCCACCGGGCCGATCTCAACGATTTCCCCGGCGTACATCGTGGCGACGGTGTCTGCCATCTCGGCGGCAATGGAGAGATCGTGGCTGATAAAGATGATGCTGAAACCCATCGCCGCCCGTAATTCGCGTAGCACTTCCAAGATGGTGCGCTGGGTCAGGATGTCCACTGCGGTCGTGGGTTCATCCAGGATGACCACCTGCGGGTTGAGCAGAACACCCAGCGCCAGCAGCACGCGTTGGCGCATCCCGCCGCTCAATTCGTGCGGGTAGGCGTTGAAAACTCGGTCAGGATCCAGTCGGACCCGGCGGAACAG